>NZ_CP034234.1:1200000-1500000 GCF_003931795.1 Erysipelothrix piscisicarius
TTGGTGATAAGCCGAAAACTTTTTGGAAATCTCGACCTAATGCTTTGATGTCTAAAAACCCACAATGATTTGAAATCTCTGTCATTGTTAAATCTGTATTGATAAGACAGTCAACAGCGTAATTGATACGATTTACTCTAAAGTACTCACTAACATTAACACCTGTAATCTTCTTAAACATTCTTGATAGATAAGCACCGCTGGCATTATATTCATCCGCAAGTCCTTCTAACGTAATTTTTTCATTCTTCGCATCTGCATATTTTTCAGTAATATCAATAACGATTGATTCAATTGAATCTGTTGTCTGAATGGTTCGCTTTTGATTCATTACAAACAGTTTGATGGAATCAACGACTTCTTTAACGGCATGATAGCTATTTTCAAACGTTACTTCACCGGCATCTTTTTGACCGTATAAGTGACGAATGGATGCGATAAGACGCACTTTATTTCTTTGGTCTTTAATGGTACTATCAATACTTACCTTTTGCGATAAGTTAAACTGTTCTTCTGCAAACGACGCATCAATTTGTGTTACAAGAATTAGATTATCGCGACTGTTTGCATAAAAGCAATGCGCTCGATTCGGCTCAAGAATATAAACATCACCCTCATTTAGATTTAAATACGAACCCTTAACGCGAAGCCCAATCATGCCCTTAACAACATAAATGACCTCAAACGCCTTGTTCGCCTCAAATTCCTTACCATCGATTTGTTTCAAAAACGTACGGTACGGTAAATTTCTTCTAACAACAACTACTCCATTATTCATAGCAATACCTGCGAGTGAGCAGGATTCTGATTTTTTGATATGTATAGTATTCATGGTATGGTTCTCCCTTGCACATTGTCATCAAAAAGAATCACAATACATCCCTAGAATGCTTGTGATTGCCTCTTTCTTTGATAAGCATTACCCATACTTATTCAACTCAAAGATCGTATTTTTGTTTATATCTTTTCTTGATCGAATACAACATGTAAGATTTTAACACATTTCAACAAAATTTCACATAGAATTTGCATATTTGGTATGTTTCTACGCAAAATATGTCTTTTTTGTGCACTTTTCCGTACTATTTCGCAAAATAAAAAGAAGGTTTCCCTTCTTTATGGATTTGTGATGTGTGCTTCTCCAACTTTTCGTGCCGTGGCAATTTTTGACTCAGTAATAAAATAAAAATGATTCCCAGGATGGTCAACTGTCCATCCCATTGTAAAGAAACGGTCATCGCCTTCATCTTGATGGGCATTTAAATGCATGGGACCAACCTCATATTTACCGTATGAATAATCTAAGAAAAGCACTTTTTGTTTTAACTCGATTGTTGGGTTATCAGAGTGAAACCCTTCAAAATCATCGCGTTTTAATTTCATATACCCTTCCATCGAAACTGTATTGTGTTCAAAAGTATAGTACTTTCGATTTGCCTTGCCATTTGAAATCATATTCCGCATATTCAAGCGATATGTAATTACATCATTCGCAGATACTTCCAAATAAATACTGAACATCATAAAGAGAACAAGTAAGACGACCGACAACACATTTAACCCTTTACGCTGTAACCAATGTCCCTCTTTTTGATCGACATAGTTGAGTAAATGACGAATAACGCCATAATACAAACAAAAACCAAGAAGTCCACCAAGTGTATTGGTAATTAAATCTGTTACATCAAAATGCCAAAGAATCACACCGAACGCAAGCGTCAACAGTAATTCAAGACATTCAATTAACAACGATATAAAAAATGTAACAAATACCGTATATTTAATATTCCGAAGCCGTTTAAAGAATACGGGTAAAAATACCCCCATCGGAACCATCATCAAAACATTCAACAACGGTTCTTTTAAATTTTTGAGACTCAACCCACTCCGAAACGGCACTAAATTATAATAATCGATAGACACATTCTCAAGCGAAAAATGAATGGCCGCATTTTGAATTTCTTTTTGATTTAATGGTAGTGGAAATAACGTAAGATCAAGAACCTTACCGAGATATAAAATGAATAAAAGACCGAGTATTTTATTTTTAATTGTGGTTTTACGATATTTCACTAAAAAAAACATCGCAATGAGAATATATACGATGATCCCAGAATTGATCGATACCCCTTGTGTATTCTTAATTATTGGACCTAAATAACGTTCAAACATGTAAAACTCCATTCTATACCCAAATTTTACATGATTCCCTTATTGTTGTCGAGAATTCTGGAGATTAATATGTTTAATTTCATCGATTGGTGATTCTTTAACAAATTTACGTGGTTTTTCTGTTTTAACGATGACATCATCGTGATAAATAATCCGTGTCCGAATTTCCATAATCCCATTTTCTCCAGATACTGGATGCATCATGTCGATTTTATTTGGATCAATATAAATTGTTTTAAACGGAATTTCGACATACTCAACAACCTCATCGTATGTTACTTTTTTACACACTGCATAAACCGTCATGTCTTTATTAACCCTGATTCTATTTTCGGATATTGCATGATTATCAAAGGACCACCCTTTGAAAAGAACCGCTTGTTCCGCATCAAATAAATGTTTCTTCGGCAATTCAAAAACAGTATTTTTACGAACAACTTGGATTGTTTTGGTAAACGCTTGAAATGGTATGGATTCTGATTTTAAAACTACAAACGCATAATTATTTTTAAATACAATAAATGACATTACACAGATACAAACTGAAACTAGAAAAACATACCTTATTCGTTTATTTTGATTCATAGATACCCCTCTATAACGTATCATAAAACTAAGTTTATTTACGAAAATCGTTATTTAAGACAAAACCATTCCTATTTAGTACAAAAATGAACGCTTAAAAAGATTTATGTTATAATGTTTCAAGATATTTTAGTGAAGGATTGTAAAGTTTAACCTTCATGATGAAAGAAGGTTAATGATGCCCTATCTAGAAATTAAAAACCTAACGCACACTTTTGTGGAGCGTCAGTTGTATAGTAATGCCGAGTTTCTCCTCCATAAGGGAGATCATATTGGTCTTGTAGGATTAAATGGCGCTGGTAAAAGTACTTTAATTCGATTTATGACTGGTGACTTATCGCCAGACTTTGGAACCGTTGTCTGGCAAGATAAAATTGAACTTGCCTTTATGGATCAATATGTTCGTGTTGACCCGAATTTAACCATCCATGGTTACCTATCAACAACCTATAAAGCTTTATTTGAGCTTGAGGCTCGTATGAATGCATATTACCTCGAATCGATGGAAGATGATGATGCACTTCGTAAAGCTTCAAACATTCAAGAACGTTTATTGCTTTCTGAAGCAGATGTATTGTTACTGGATGAGCCGACCAACTTCTTAGACGTTGACCATATTGAATGGCTTGCGAACTACCTTAACGCATACCCTAAAAGTTTTATTGTTGTTTCACATGATGATTCATTTATAAACCGTGTTGCGAATGTGATTGTAGATATTGATTTCCAAAAAATAACACGCTACAACGGAAACTACGATGCTTTCTTAAAACAGAAAGAACATAATCGAATGGAACAGCTCAGCCTTTATACCAAACAACAAGCTTATATTCACAAAACGGAAGCATTTATTCGTAAAAACAAAGCAGGTGGTAATGCGAAAATGGCACGTGGACGTCAAAAACAATTAAACCGACTCGACCGTGTCCATGCACCCCTTGCTCATGCAAAACAAAACTTCGCCTTTAAAACACTTTCTCAAGCTAATGTTCGGGTTCTTGAAACCCTTGAACTTGCAATTGGTTATGATTCTGTATTAATTGACGGATTTAATATGAAAATTTACGGTGGTGAACGCTTTGCGATTACAGGATTTAATGGTATTGGTAAATCCACACTAATTAAAACCATCATGGGTCAGCTTCACCCTTTAGAGGGGAGCATCTACCTTAATGATGACCTCCAAATCGGATACTTTGAACAGAGCCTCAATTGGGAAGATGATACGTTGACACCAGTTCAAATTGTTAGTCAAACATATCCAAAGTTTTCTCAAGGGGAAGTACGTAAAACCCTTGCTTCCGTAGGAATGAAAGAAGAACACTGGAGTCGCAGCATTAAAACATTAAGTGGTGGCGAACAAACTAAAGTAAAACTTTGCCTTCTGATGAACCGATATACCAACATGCTCGTACTTGACGAACCAACCAACCATCTCGATATTGAGAGTAAAAATGCCTTAAAATACGCATTACAGGCTTATACAGGAACCATCATTCTTGTATCTCATGAAGCCAGTTTTTATGAGGATTGGGTTGATCAAATCATCAGTATCGAAAAATAAAAACTTAGACTCTATGAGCCTAAGTTTTTTTTAGTCTGTAATTTCTATGGAACGGTGCTCAGGATGATTAAAACTTTTAATAAAAACAAGTGGACTCCCGTCATTTTTATAAATAATGGATTCAATAACTAAAATAGGACTTTCAAGTTTAACACCCAGTAAATTCGCGTACTTAATGGGAACATGCATAGGGATCACCGTAAACGATGCACTTCCTCGATTGAAAAACGAATTAAAATTTTCGAGTTTTGGGAGATCATTGAACGCGTCATCGGATAACTGATTTCGAGCAATATAAACTTCTTCAATCGCAATATTAACATTATTCATGGATAAAATACGAATAAAACGAACAACTGAAGTGTCTTGCGTAATGTTTAACTTTGAACTTACATCCGCACCACATGACGCCTTCACATCAAAATATAAGATCGTATGCTTATCAAATTCAGGGGTTAATAACGAATTCTTTTTAATCAATCGCTTATCAGAGACAAAGGTTCCGCGATTTGCATCACGGTATAGACAACCTTCATCAACCAATTCATTAATCGCTTTACGAACCGTCATCCGACTTGCCTGAAAATGATCAGTGAAATCACGTTCACTAGGAATTGAGGCATTGGGCTCCATCATATCGATCATCTTAATGATCTTATCTTTAATTTGCTGATAAAGTGGAATTTTCATCCATACACCTCCAATATATACCTATTATAAAATAATCTATAAAACATTCAACGATTATTTGATGAATGCGAAAGGACGCCAAGGTTTGATGTAATCAAGAAGCATCATTTCTGAGTTTGGGATGTGACCGATTTTATTCTTGTTTCCCTCATTTGGCATGGGTTCAAGAACAATATGTAATTCCCCTTTATATCGACCGTATGCGTCATTTAATATAACAACATCACCACGCTCTAAATCTACGGTATTCTTGGGTGAAATCACTTCATTTGCATAGGTAAGACGCGGCATCGTTGAACGCGCCATATACGCACTCATATCCCCACGTACAAAATGATAATGATCATAAATAATTTGCGCTTCAACCTCAGAGAGTTCAACATCCAAGTCTACTTTAAATTGTAACTTCCCTAATGCTATCTTGGCACACGCCTCCAACTCTTCATCTGACGCGTATGCATTTCCAATAAGAATATCATCAATCATCTTAGTCGCGATTAATTCACGAATTTGCACATCAATCGGTAAATCACGATGATGTTCAAGGGTACACAATCCTTCATAAACAGGCCAGGGTCCAAACGTTCCACTATTCTGACTGGATACAAATGCAGCGCTTTGCAGGCCAAGTTTACGAATCTTTTGATTACAAAAATCAAAATGCGCTTTACTTAGACCCGTAAATCGTTGTGGATAAAAATTATGACATGTAATCAATGCATTTTTATTGGGATAAAAAGTCATGACATTCTCAATATAGTCATTTCCTTGACTTGAGTTTAATTCAATTTTTAAGTCGTATTGGTTAAACGTCATTTCACTTTCAAATGCTCCATTAAACCCTTCATCCAAACGGATACCATCGACCCCAATTTCCTTAAAAAACACTAAATTAGAATGCTTGATTTCAAATGCCTTAAATACTGCAGGTGCCACATCTACAATAACTTCCATCCCGCGCTGATGCGCTGCATCCGTAATGGAGCGATAATCCTGAATGAGTTTGTTTTGATTGCTTGAATCAGTTTGAAGTAAACTCATAAAAATACGCTTAAACCCACAGTCTGCCGCTTTATTTATGTATGTGATATCCTGTTCCATCGTCGAATTTTCTGGATAAATTGATATTCCTAATCGTGCCATAATATGCTCCTTTTCTACGCCTTGACGCTGCGTTCATTCAAGATTGTTTGAATTTGATCTAACAGGAGATTAATTCGTTTTTGACTGCCTTTACGATAAAAGCGTTCCATTAATTTGAAATTCAACATCTTTCGCTTCTTAATTGAATGATATGACTCGGCGTATGTTAGCTTAAATTGAGAATCATCAAGAGGTTCTAGATGATATTCAAGGGTGTTAATCCCTTGAGCACTCTCAAAGCGTACCGAGTATGTATTCGGTCGTTTAAGTTCTAAAAGGGTTACCGTAACACTGCCAGAATTACCCATGCGACCTCTTAGTTGTTTTTGATATTGATATCCTTCGTAAATTTCATCTTCCGTAAGGTTATGACCTGTACTTGTCGCAAGACCCATAAGCAGTGATTCGATTAACAAATCATAACACTGTTCCGGTGTGCCTTGCATCGTTCTATATACTTCCATTAATTTCGCCCCTTTCGATAAAAGAGTATCATCGCAATGACAATGAGCATGACACCCGAAATCAAGATACCAAACCCTTGATCTACCGTACTGGATAGTAAGACCAAAAGCGTTCCGATTGCGAATATAAAAACAATCCACTGTTTCATAATTAACCTCCACTAAAACAAATATTAGGAGCAGTTAAGCCCCTAATATCTCAATAAATATTATTCTTGTGTTTCAGTATAATCAATCTTATTTGCTACCATTACAAATACGGCCCAAATTGCTGTACCAATAACCAAGTTAATCAATGCTAGCATGGCTGCTGTAAATGAGAATCCCGTTGCCATCCATGCATAAAGAATTGGTGGCATAACCCATGGAACTTCTAAGAATACAGGTGGAACGATTCCAGCTGATGTTGCAAGATATGCAATCGTAACAAGAATTGTTGGTACTAAAATCCAAGGGATTAAGTAAATTGGATTTAAAACAATTGGTAATCCAAAAATCACTGGCTCGTTAATATTAAACAATCCCATTGGCGCACTTAACTTCGCCACTGCACGATTTTCTTCACGTTTCGAGAAAATAAGAAGCGCAATAATGAGTCCTAACGCACAACCAGCGCCACCCATCCACGCAAAGGCATCAAATGATCCACGTGTCCATAAATAAGGTAAATTTTCTGCAGATAAGGCTGCATTATATGCGTTTGTATTTGCAGTTAAAGCTACTTTATACACACCATCAAGGGCTGGTGCTAATACATTGGTACCGTGAAGTCCAAAGAACCAGAATACCGAGACTGACATTGTTACAAAAATAACTGACCCAAGACCTTGTGAAACATTTAAGAAAGGCATTTGGACATATTTAAGAATTAAATCCCCAACCGAAGCATCAAAGAATGTTGATGTAAGGTATGCAAGTGTTCCAACAGCATATAAAGCCACACAACCTGGAATAATTGAAGCAAATGCGCGGGAAACTGCCGGTGGGACTTGATCCGGTAACTTAATTGTAATGTTCTTATTCATAAGTTTTGCATAGATTATTGTTGCAATAAACCCTACAATTAAAGCCGTAAAAAGACCCTTAGCATCCATATAGCCAATGCCAATGAATCCCCAGCCCACTACAGGTTCTGCTAACCCAGCCACATCGATGGATGCAACTTGTGGTGTCACAACAATAAATGAAGCGAGTGAAATAAGACCACCCGCAAGTATCCACATCATAGGCTTTCGATAATTGATAACCGATTGCAAATGCAAACACTAACGCTAAAATTGCCAGTGTTCCAAACCAAATGTTTCCGTTGATACCAATAAGCCAACTAAATGCATCGGTAATGCCATCTGCACCAAATTTAGCGGGTAAATCACGTACAAGTGCATTTAATAATACCGCGACAGACCCAGCCATCGTGATTGGCATGATGCTTATAAATGCATCACGAATTGCCACTAAATGCTTTTGTGAACCAATTTTAATTGCAATTGGGACGAAATGCTCTTCCATCCATGAAGTTAATTTCTCCATATATATCTTCTCCTTTACTACAGCTCATACCGGTTATTTTAAGTGGTATATACCATGTAGTTAATCTTAATATAACACACTCATATCGAGATGCAAGCGTTATCATCAGACTTTCACAAAAATAACACGAACTCAAGACGAACTTGATTCCACAAAAAAAACAGGTTTATGAAACCTGTTTTTTATTCTTGATTTAAAAGTCCAAGTGTGCGCGATGTCTCGACAACAAAGATTACGCCATGTCCTGGTTTATCAATTTCAAACGATGTATTGAGCGCATGA
The DNA here is from genome assembly GCF_003931795.1 of Erysipelothrix piscisicarius. NCBI lineage: Bacteria > Bacillati > Bacillota > Erysipelotrichia > Erysipelotrichales > Erysipelotrichaceae > Erysipelothrix > Erysipelothrix piscisicarius. The sequence goes on from NZ_CP034234.1 coordinate 1,208,431, forward strand.
ACGATGGCATCCGTCATATCCATTTGCGATAGGATGAGGATTACTTCTTTCTCAGGCTCAATATCCATATTAAACAATTTTTCATGCTCATGAGTTCCAGACCCTCGTGCATGAATAATGGTTCCCCCTGTTGCACCATGTTCTTTTGCAACATGCATTACATCTTGGGCAAATCCATCATCGACAATAATAAAAATAGCATCGATACCCACGTTTCGCTCACCTTCCTTTAACGTTTTAATATGACTTGGTAATTTTTGAATCCCAAGAACACTTTTAAGCGGGACTGAAAAAATTACGCCTGAATCGGTTTTTTTAAAATTTGTGTGCTTTTGAATGTGATCATAGAAATCTTTCTCAAGCAATTCCGGCATAATTGTAAGACATACCTCTTTACGACGTTCTTCAATCCCAAGAAGATTGAGCAGACGGTCTCTGACACATCCACGTCCTTGAAACACAGTTCCACCGGTAGCACCGACTTCGCGCGAAATTGATAGAATATGCGAACCGCGTTCACTTTCCACAATTGAGCAAACCATGATAAGATTTGAAATTTGGAAAGGCATAAACTACCCCCCTCTTTTTTTTGTTTTTAGTCCATATAAGACACCTAAAATTTGAATTGCGATAATTGGCATCATTGCAATCATCGCGATGACACCAAATCCATCGGTCATAACATTTGCTGTTGGAATTGCAGTTGCCGCACCTTGTGCAAACGCTAAGACAAAGGTTGCAGTCATGGGTCCAGAAGCAACGCCCCCGGAATCATAAGCAATCCCTACAAAAATGTTGGGTACCTTAAACGACAGCATCGATGCGAGCATAAAACCAGGTAAGAGCATATGCCAAAGTTTAAGGTGCTCTGAAGTAATGCGAAGCATCGACAACATAACCGCAAAGGCAATACCAATTGAGAGTGTAACTAAAATTGACTTTTTCTTAATATGACCCGAAGTAACTTCCTCAACTTGTTCTGTTAGAATATAGACCGCTGGCTCTGCCAAAACAACAACCATCCACATTAGAAATCCTACGACTAATAAAAGGGCCCGATTTGGTACCAACGCCACATCATGTCCTAAAATTCGACCTGCATCCATAAAACCCGCTTGTACGCCCGTCATAAAGATTGAAAGACCGAAGAATGTATAGAAAAGCCCTTTAAAAATTTTGTCTCGACGAATTCGAGTAAGTTTAAATTTCAAGACGTCAAACACGATAAAGAGGATGGTAAGTGGTAAAAGTGAAAGCAATGACTCTTTGAACATTGTAGGCAATATCTGAATAAAAGGCAAGAGAATCCCCTGTGATTCAAGAATCACGGCACTTTCACCTTCAATCCCACCCAAACCTCTGATCAAACTTAAGATCATAACCATAAAAATGGGACCCTCAGACGCTAAGCCAACCATACCAAAGCTGTCCTCTTCCGCATGTTTCCCACCTTTTAACTGAGAAAAACCATAACCTAAAGCAAGAATAAACGGTGTGGTCATCGCACCCGTTGTAGCTCCTGAGGCATCAACGGAGATTGCAAGAAACTCTTCCGAAACAAAGATCCCTAAAACCATAATCCCAAAATACGTTACCGCAAAAAGTTTATTGAGAGGTTTATTAAATAAAATCCTTAAAAGACCGATGGCAACCATAAGACCAACACCCATCGACACAACACTTACAATTAATGTTGCGGATAACGTTCCACCCGAAGCCATATTCACTTCATTCGCAAGAATTTGCAGATCAGGCTCTGCAAAGGTAATTAAGAACCCAAGGATAACCCCTAAAAGTGCAACAATGCTTACTTTATTCGTTCTTGCAATGGATTTTCCCATGAGCGTTCCAATTGGAACAATTCAAGTTCTGCTCCAAGAAAATCCCCAGACCAACAATCACAAACAACGCACCCATTAAAACGTACCAAAACTTCCGTTTCTAAAGGCACAATCAGCAGATGCATTAAAAGCACTAAAACTGTAATGGGTAACACAGAAAAAGATACTTCTTTAAATTTATTCAATAAGATATTCAAAAAACCCCTCCTAACTCACTGTTTTTAATATAACATGAATCAACGTTCATAATCTATTTATGTGGAACATCACATAAAAAAATCTAACCGAAGTTAGATTTCTTTAGTACTTATCAATATGACGTTTCGCCTCTGAAAGCGACATTCCTGTTTTCTCAATCAACATTTTGATGGCTAGAATCTTTTTGCCAGATTGTACGAGATTCCGAATTTCCGTTTCAGAATACTCACTGACACGTGTAGACGTATTGGGTGTTGTTTTACTCCCAAATTCTAGTTTATGGTGATGAACTTCTGCTTCCGTATAGGGTCTTGATTTTCGTTCCGCTTCAAATACATCGTATTCTGTTGTTCGTTCTTGAATTCGAGCAATGCTTAAACCGATAATCAGCACAACAAGAATAATAATTAAACCTACAAGTACTTGTTCCATAATAATCACCTTCTTTCTCTTATCATATCTTATCTGCTCATTATTTAAAACAATTAGTAGTAAATACAATGTTTTTTTAAGCTTTTAATCACATTTAAAGAACTTTTTGCTATACTATAACAAACTAATCATAGGTTAAGGGGATACTAAGATTAACTCATCATATCGGAAAGGTACGATGAAATGAAAAATAAAATTAAAGAAAAGCGTAAAGCATTAAAATTGACACAACAAGAACTCGCAGATCAAACCGGGGTTACCCGGCAAACGATTTTAGCCGTTGAGCACAACAAGTATGTGCCATCATTACAACTTGCTTTCAATATTGCGAAAGCACTTAAGACTGACTTACAAGATGTTTTTATTGATGAGTAGTCCCCAAATCACAAATTAGTTTACAGGCTTATGCCTGTTTTTTAATGATTAATCGTCGATCGAATCCAAGTAGCTTCCAACACAAACTCCAACGCTGCATCCAAGACCCAAGCCCAATACTAATTTATCAAGGATAAGTCCGACAACCAAGCCGACACCGACTCCAATCGGAATCCACGTTGCAAGTGTATTTTTTTCATGTTTCATAAAACCCTCCTTAAAATTCGGTTCCTTTAAGTATGGGTGCCACCCACACAAATCCAGCCCCTGCAAGTGCATAAGCAACTAGACTGGCTGTTATTCCTAGAGATAGGATATTGGCTTCAATATCAATGCCTAGAAGCCCTGACATCGTCAATACGACTCCAATAGGCAACAAACAAAGAATCATACGAATCAACATATCGACAATTTGATTGTTTCGTGATTTCATAATACGAATTGTAAGAATTGACGAAACATTGATCAAGGCAACATAACTCGATACAAAAACACACGCAACCACAATATCCACAACACCTGCCTGTGTAAGCACACCGGATACCAGCGTAAAGCAGAACGTGATGGCTAACGATTTAAGGAATGGAAGTTTAACGGTATTAAAAAGCTTACGCAACGGCGCATCCGGAATCAGATATAAATGGTATTGACTCAAATCATCCTTTAACGTATCTACATTTGCCTGATTGAAGAGTGCAATAATAATAAACATAACATACCCTTGAAGCGGGAGTTTCATCACAAATCCCATGACACTATATATGAGATAGAGCAAAACATCCTTCAGCCCAATCATCCGTCGTTGTTTTTTTAATAACAAGACGTTTTTGTCATGGATTGCGCGTGCACCAGCACCATACTTAATCTCAACATGTTTTATTTTATCGGTATCGATTTCTTGTTTGCCTGCTTTTGCACGGGCATAAAATTCTGAAAATCCTCGGCATCGAGCATCGCCTGTTCAAAAAAATCACCCTTTGTGTTCGCAAAAACATAGACGGCCAGAATGTGGAATAGAATCATAAGGCCAAATCCCAGGGTTAATTGCCCTAGATTTGATGATACAAATCCAACAAGTCCGAGTTTTGCCCATCCGAATAAAGGAATCCAAAAGAATGCATCTTGGGTTACAAATGCCATTAGAGATCCCATGAAATCAAAACCGTTTTGTAAAACTGCAAACCAAAGATAACCAAAGCACTCAGAATGAACCCTGCAAAAAGAATTCGTGGTCCTTTGCTCTTTGTTTTATTGATAATTCCTTTTAAGTAAAACCATTCCATGATGAGTGAAAAGGCACTAATTAACAGTGTCGTCATGAAAAAAGTAATGAGGACAAGTTTCAACGGCATTACAAAATGAAGACTAAACTGAAATGCACAGAGAAATGATGCCAATATCGATAAGAGCATACTTCCCCAGACATTTTCAAAGGGTAGTAGACTTAAAATTTGCTTTCGATTAAAAGGTCCAATAAACATGAAATAGGAGTCTTCTAAAAAGAAGAGACTTTGATGTTTGGATAAAACCATCGACAACATAAAAAATGCACTAATGCCTAAGACAATCATTATATAGGCTTGCATCAACTCTGGCGGCATGATCATTTTCCCTTCATGTCGAAACATGGGAATCAGCATCGAACCATAAAGTACAATTGCCCCTAAAGTAACCAGCGCCGAGGTTGGTTTCTTAAATATATTTCTTATTTTCGCAAAGCGTTTGAGTATAGATAATTTAAGCAAGATGACCATATTATTGACCATCCTTGCCGACTTCAAAGTAAATTTCTTTTAGACTTCTATCTTGAATATCTTTACGCAATACTTCACAAATAACATGACCTTTTTTCATAATATAAGCACGGTCCCATACATCACTTACAATATCGATAACATGTGTGCTTAGAAGGACACTTGTCCCTTTATTTTTAAGACTTGTAAGGAGTTTAAGGGTATCCTCAATACTTTGCGGATCGAGTCCCATCATAGGCTCATCAACGAGAATTGCTTTAGGTTCTGTAATTAAAGCAAGAATCATTGAAAGTTTTTGACGCATCCCCTTTGATAATTCTTTCGCAGTGGTATCGCGCTTATCATCAAGTCTAAATAAATTCAAATATTCCGTCGCATTATGTTCATAATCTTTGACTTCATAAGCATGACCGATAAAATCAATGTGTTCTTGAACTGTAAGCAAATCATACAAAACAGGAACTTCAGGAATGTACCCAAAACGCTTTTTAGCTTCGACACTGCGATTATCATAACCGCAAATTGAAATTTCGCCATCATAGTCTAATAATCCAATGATGGACTTAATTGTTGTGGATTTTCCGGCTCCATTTTCCCCAAGTAATACGGTAATCTCCCCTGGATTCGCAATTAATGAAACATTATTGGCCGCTACTTTGGTGCCGTATTTCTTTGTCATATTCTTTACATGAATCATACTCAATCTCCTTTAATGGTAATTAAATGGTATCATGTACAATTGAATTTACGTTTTAAACGACCTAAATGACCCTATTTCTTGGCTAAACGACAAAAAAGAAGGCCTTAGCCTTCAAGTGTTTTCCGTCCTTTTCGTGACATCGGAATGATTTCTCCGTTGTCCAATTCAATTTCAGAATTACCGCGATCAACCCGTTTTATGCGTTTTTCATTCACAACATAGGATCGATGTACACGTACAAACGTCTTCCCCAAATCAAGATCAATTTTTGATAAATTCCCAACAAAATCAATAAATCGCGATCCGCATGAATAATAATGCGGTGTTTTCTTGTGATGTTTCAAAATAGAGGGTCTCACTTACTGGAATATGATAAAGATCATCAAAAATTTTGATCGTATAATACTCCCCTATTTCCATTTGCTCTTTAATGACACGGTTAATGGTTTCCTCGATACAATGGCGAATGCGAATATCCACTTGACTCATATCATCTTTAAGAATATAATCCATAGCTTCCAAACGCATCTTAAAGGTTTCTAATAACAATTCATCATGTGTTGTGATAAAAACGAGATACCCACGCGGATCACGCTCTCGAATCACTTTTGCGAGCTCGAACCCATTCATTGCATCCGGTCCTAAATCGACATCAAGAAAATAGAGACCGCGTACATTCTCAGCTGCACCTATTTCCAAAATGGTTTCGGGATTGTCAGCTGCGCAAAGTACTTTCATGTCATAATTCTCAATAACAATATGTTTCTAAATAACATCTTTGATATGATTTCGAATCCTTGTCTCATCTTCTACGATATATACAGGTATCATGTTAAGCCTCCACTCTTAGTTCTTGTTTAAATTTTTGATGTGTGCAGGATGTATGTCCCACTGCCTTTCGATATTTATTTAAAATACTACGGTAACTTTGTAGCCCCAGACCGCGTCCGCTGCCTTTCGAACTGTAGTCAGAATTAAAGATTTTATCAATTGCAATGGGTTCATGAATCGTATTTTCAATGATGACTTTAAGGTAAGTATCTTCTTGGTAGAGGAGCACGTTAATATATCCAGTCGGATACCCTTCTACAGCCTCAATTGCATTATCGATGAGAATGCCAAGCGCACGAATAAAATCGTTGGAATGCATTGAAATGGTTTTAATGGGATTCATGCATTCAAACACATAGTCAATCCCCTTCGCTTGCATTTCAATAAACTTACCCAAAAGCAAACTTTTTATTTCCATGATTTCGATGTTGGCAAGTTGTGCCGTTTGTTTAACTTCCTTCTCAAGCTGATGATCGAGGGCTAATGTATTGGTTCTTAAATACTCACGGCCTCCATTAAGCCCACTGGCTTCAATTTGATGGGCAAGTTGATTAAAGGTATCACGATAGATTTTTTGACTCTGTCGGACCCCTTCTTGAAGCTTAAAAAGTGAATGAAGATAGTAATTTTGCTCCGCAATATAAGCATTGGTCGCATCAATACGCTTGGATACAGATTCAAACGAGAGAAAGACCACACTTCCAATCGCAAGACAAGACAGGATTAAGATGAGATGAACACGATTACTTTCAAGATACTGATAAATTTCTAAGTTTTTGCCATTCACTTCAAGCAAGACAATCCCACCAAGCACCAAAATCATTGAAATTCCAAACCCATAACGAAGTTCATACAACGTATTCAAAATTACCTCAACAAAACCAGTATCGTTTGGCGTCTGAGTAATTTGAATGGGTTCAGGATGATCAATATGGTCCATGTAACGTTCTGTTTGATCAAGAATGCGTTGTACCGATTCATCCCCTTCATCAAAAGCCAGATAAATACTTGAAAACAAATTTTTAAAATCATGTCTCAACATACGTACTTCCTGAGTTAATCGTTCCAAAGATTGTGCCTGTTGAACTTGTTGGAGGTAGTGAACCCGCTGTGTATGGAGAATCAATCGTTGATGTTCTAATACTGAAATCACCAAAATAATCAAGATGACTTCAAACACCACGATCACTCCAAGAATAAAGGACGTATTACTGTAACTCTTGCTACCGTAGACATAAATGATCCGGAAAATATCTTTAATGCACCAAAAGATAAATGTCACCAAAAGCGACTTTCGCCGTGAGGTAAACAGTTTTGAAAAATAATCACTAAAATTTGAAATTCGAAAAAGTATTGAAACTAAATATGCAACACAGGCAGTGAGAATGTATCCCCCCAAGATTGTCCACGAAATGAATTGAGGATAAGGTGATAGAATTTGATACAACATCGTAGTCACAACCGTAAAAAGACTCCCCGTAATAAAGTAACTGAATAAACTGGAAGACAAAGCATGGAGGTATGTGATATGGGCATCTCGAGCTAGAATTACAGATAAAACAAGGGCTTGAATGGCAAAAACAGGACCTTCAACTAAATACATGAGATTACGATTCAAGAGATTGGCTACCAACCCCGGTGTAAATTCTAAAATGTAATTATTAAGAACTTGGATTAGAATAAATAATGTTATGAATTTGAAAAATGTTTGTTTACGATGATGTAGTGCAATCATTTCACGATTCAAAAAAAACCAAGAAATTCCATAAAAAAACGATATTAAAATCGCAATGACTGTAATCATTAAAAAATATGTCATGATTCCTCCTGGTAAGTGATCTGAATGAATATGCGATTAGCGCTTAAATTTAAAACCACGCTTGATTGAACACGTACGCTCATGCTGTGAGCGCATAACATTTCGTTCATGAAGTAACGGTGTTAAAAGGCGTTGAAAACTCTTGGAACGGACATGCACATCATCCCAATCGATTTCTTGATACAATTCTAAAGCCAAAACCTTTGCTTGTTTAGGACTTAAAACTGATTGAATTTCAATGGCTTCCGCAAGCTTATCCAAGCGAAATTGTTCTAATTGACTAATCATCAGATTTCACCCCTTTATAATCCATTAACGTTAAGATTTCCTTATGGTTGGTTGCCTTAAACGATGACATATCACCCGCGAACTCACCATCGATATTCATCGACATCATGGTATCCGATTCAATTTCAACTTCACAACACTGACGAATAATGAACATTTCATTATCGTATTCACGACTCATCATGCCTTTAAGTATTTGTCGAATTTGCGAAACATTTTTGGGTTTACGAATTAACATTACCTCAAACAAACCATCTGAAAGTTCAATATCATTTTCATCATAGTGGAAAATGCCGCCAACCGACTTGGAATTTGTAATCCCACCAAAAACAAAACTCCCCGAAAACAAGGTATCATCAATTCGAACCTTTAAACCATATGCATGAATGCGACGAAACGTGAGAAAACCATAAATCAAATATGCACGGTAACCTAGCCAATTTTTAAGGTTTTGAGGTGTTTTATAAGTAACCTCCGTAAAATTCCCAAATGTGAGGGCAAACGTAAAACAATCCGTTTCATTTAACACACCCAAATCAACTGGACGTTCCGTTAAATTTTCAAGATTACTGAGTATATCTGTAATATGTGCAACATTCCCTAAATTCTTGGAAATCTCATTTGCCGTTCCAATAGGTAGAATAATGAGAGGTTTTTGGATCTTGTGATTATATAATCCCTGAACCATCTGACTAACCGTTCCATCACCACCCGCAATAATATAACCTTCATACGTGTGTTCCACTTCATCCATAATCTCTACTGGACCATAATTAAGATCCGTCAGAAATAAATCAAACCGAATTTTACTTTGATTTAGACAGTGGATGAACTCATTCAGTTCATTACGTTGCGAGACACCCGCTTTTGGATTATAAATAAACAAATACATACCATCACCTCGATTTGTAAATATTATACCACAGGATGTCATCGCTTCGCATATTCAAACTACAATCCTTAGGATAAAAAAAAACATTGGCGTTTTCGCGAATGGTTTTTAGATTGTTTGTTATATTTTATAGCACCATTGAAGCGCTAAAGTACCAATACCTGCATGGGTTGCGACTGCGGCGGGTAGATTCACAATTCTAACTGTGAACGGACCTAGTGATTCTGTGAGGAAATCTTGGAACCGTTTTAAAGTATCTAACCCTTCACTGTGGAGCAGATAGATATCATGCGTATCCGGTTTCACTTCATGGTGAATCAAATCATTGACCAATAAGGAAAAAATTCTACGTTCCGAGCGGGCAACACCCAGTTTTTCAATGGATTGACCTTTATTTTCCAAATACAAAACCGGCTTAATTTTGAGTAAACTCGCAACTTTCGCAGCCGTTTTGGAAACCCGACCGCTTGCAATCACTTGATCAAGCGACTGAGGATAGATGTAGGACACTTGGTTTGAGAAGAAATGATCCAGGTAAACTTCAATTTGTTCAACCGTGTAATTTTCTTCATTCATCTTACGAATCGCACGCACCGCTTGTTGAACCGGACCCGTGATGGAATACGTATTGATAACAGTCATATTTGTAATCTTTAAATCTTGTTTCACCATTTCCATCGAACTATAGGTTCCGGATAAAGCCGTTCCAATGCTTAAAGCAAAAATATGATCATAATCTTTGCCCATTACGTTTTCAAACAGTTCATAAATCGTCCCAAGGTTGGGTTGAGACGTTTTTACGACTTCATGATTTCGTAATAAATCATTTACTTCTTGTTCCGTGATAGTAACTTGATCAATGTATACAGTGTTATTATGGATAATGGTCAATGGTGCAATATATACGTCAAATGCTTCAATTTCAGCTTGCGTAAATGATACTGATGAATCACATATTATGGCTATTTTTTTCATAATGCCCCTCCGTTATAGATAGAGTATATCGAAGTGCATGCACCGTGTCAAAGTATATTTAAGAGAAAACGAAATTATCTGAAATTTCACTCAATTCCCTCGTCAAATACCTTTTAAAAATAGGCTATAGAGGATAAATTGTTCTACAGAATTTTCCCAATATCTTTAAGCTCAATCGACACCTTCCCGTTAATATCTGTAGAGATATTAACAATGTCACTGATATCTAAAATATCGAGGGGTAAAATAATCTCAATCCCCGACTCCGTAACAATACGATGTTTCTTTGCTGCCTGTGTACGATTAACCATTTTTAAATTGATCATATCGTGAACATGTTCGTGCTCAAACGTCTCATCGATTAAACGTTCCTCTTCCTCTGAAAAGGTGTCAAATACTTCTTTTAAAATTTGTTTAGGCTCTATTTCATCAAAAAAATCAACATTATCGGTAATCACTTGCTTCGCTTTAACGATATTTTCAAAATGAGAATCGTCTCGAACTTCTGAGATGGTACTTACAAGTGTATCCACAACTTGAAAACTCGTCTTAGAATTCGCAATAATCTCACAATCTAAAAGTGATTCCAGAAGTTCTCGATAACGAATATCTTGAAATTTAACCAAAGTTTCCCCAGTTGTGAGGTTAACCATAAATGCATTTTTGACACTCGCAAACGTTTCCGGAAGAATCGCTTGATTATGCACTAAAGCATTTTCTAATCCGTGCTCATTTTGCGTAATTTTGATATAACCGTTTTTGCTTAACACTTCAAACATTGCAAGTGAAACAAAATCACCCATATCAACCATAGCAAACAAGAGATTTGTACTCTCAACCGTCATCGCTGCAATATGATGGTCAAACCAACGTTGTGCAAGTTTTTGAGTTTCTTCCATAAAATTAATTGGCGTACCAATAAGACTTAAAAAAGGACTTCCTGGGTTTAGTTTTGCTTTTGAAGCTGTTGGGCTTGTTTGAAATGCTTTCGCGAGTTTCGCAATAAAAGGCTCCACATCTTTTGATGTATTAAAATTTAAGGGTTTTTCTGATAGAATCATTGATTGTAAATCTCGATCTAATGAATGTATTACACCTTTATCAATATTCATAATTACCTCCACGATGATACCTAACTAATATAACAAAAAACAACATGAAAATCATGCTGTTTTAAGTAAATAATGTGTCATCCCTAACTTAGATACGTTCTTGTTTTTGCTTAATATAACAAATTGATCCAATAGCCACAACCACAAGAACACTTGTATATAGAACAATGTACGTCCAAGGTTCAACGCGCGCTTGGATAAATTCCTCACTCAAAATGGGTGCCTTATGCTCAGAACTTCCAGCAATTCAACATATTTATCTTGATGGGACCCATCTACATTGATTGCAGGACGTTCAATTGAATTCACCCGAATTTGAGGACGCTTTTCATCTTCTTTAGCGGGAATTGAACCAAAAGCTAGAATTGACACGGATAACGATACTGCTATTATTGTTGGTTTAAACATCCAATGCCTCATTTCTTCCCTTATAATTTATCACAATAAGTTCACATTGTTCAATGATATTTGCAGAAAAGAAAAAAAGACGATTCTTGGTGGAGTAGTAAACTAAAAGTAGACAAGTAAAAAAGACTTGTCTACTTTTTTTGTGTAATAATAAAATCAAAGATAAAACGGAGGTATTAATGATGGGAAGACCCAAAGGTGGATTAAATAATAAATGGACTTATGAGGATCGTATTAAAGTCGTTACACGTCATATTGATGAACATATAAGTGCTGCGAAACTATCACAAGTCCTAAAGGAACGATTAATGGGTGGATTGATCGATTAATGCGTGATGGTAAAGAGGGTTTAAAAAACAAGAAAAAGACAGGAAATCATTTTTCTGCGCTTCATACGAGTAAATCATTAACTGAGATCGAACGACTTCAACTCGAAATTCTAAAACGAGATATTGAGATTGCACGATTAAAAAAAGGGTACCAGGTGAAAGGAGTTGGTGTAAACAAGGAGTTCGTTACTTTAAAAGACAAGAATTCTAAATAGCACATGACTTATCTTTTAAACATCCGATTACGTTCATTCTTAGATTTATGAATTTGAACCGATCTGGTTATTACAAGTGGTTAAAGCATAAGAATGATCTCAATATTTATGAACAAAAAAGAGCGATTCTTAGCTTTGTGATTAAAGACTGGCATCGCCGTTTTCCAAGTTATGGTTATCATGATATCGCTGCAGTCATGAGAAAGCAAAGTGATTTAGGGATTGAATTTTCCGATAATTTAATCCACAAGTGTTGCAAGTTTTTAAATATTAAATCAAAAGTGAAACACTATTCCTATAAAAAACCTGGAACACAAAGTCGAATTTATCCTAATATTATAAAGAATCAATGGAGGCAACCAAACCTTTAGAAATTATTGTTTCAGATATGACACATATTCGAAACAAGGGATTAATTATGAATGGACTTTAATGGTTGATACCTTTAACAATGAAATTATCAGTTCTGCATTATCGCGTACAACTGGTGATCCTAAGCCTTACTACAAGTGTCTCGAGGATCTCCTTGCTACTTAAGGATAATAAAAAAACAGCTCCCACGATTCTTCACACAGATCAAGGAGCTGTCTACCACTCTAAAGCTTTCGCTAAAGCGCATGAAAATTATAACATAATTAGATCTATGTCGCGAGCTGGAACACCTACAGATAATCCAATTATCGAATCATTAAATGGATGGATTAAAGCAGAAATGGCGTGTGATTATCAATACTGGTCCGTAGATAACTTTGAAAATTTTATCGAAGAATATGTACATTATTTCAATTTTGAAAGACCTGCTTACTGTTTAAATTACAAAACCCCTATCCAATATAAAATGGATAAGGGTTTCTAGTCTTTTATTAATGTCTACTTTTGTTTGACAACTCCAATTCTTGGATCGTCTTTTTAGGAAATGGTTGCACGAATTAATTCTACCGGATCTTCTACATTACCACTTGGCATGGTTACCGACTTACGGAAGATGCCTGGTGTCATGTTTTTTTGTTTTACAAAGTTTCGATGAAACGTTTTACTGTTGTTATAACCTACAGCGATGCCGATGTCGACAATCGCCAAATCGGTTGATAAGAGGAGCTCACACGACTTATTGATCCTAAGATAATTCAAGAAGTCTTCAAAGTTCATTTCAACTTGGAAAAGCAGAATCAAATTTAACTCAACAAGTGGTATGTTGAACTTATCCGCTACTTCTTGAATTTTTAAGTTTTCTTTGTAGTTGTTATACATGTAATTTAAAACTTGATAAGAAAGACTTAATTCCTTATCATTAATCACTTGATGAATATTTCGATAAATCTTACGATATTCATTCGGTGTGGTTCCAATACGTTCATTATATACTTTTGATAAATGTGATGCATCTGCAAATCCCGTCAATTCCGCAATCTCACTCAGTGACATCCCTGTATAAATAAGCAAGTCTAAGGATTTCACAATACGCATCTCATTAAGTAACGCAGTAAAAGACAACCCTGTTACATCATAAATGTACTTGCTGATGGCAGACTCACTCATATAGAAAAAGCCTGATAGTTTCGAAAGTGTTAATTTTTCACTCAAATGCGAGTATAAATATTTGAAAATTTTATAACGATGATCAAGTTCAATTTCTTGATTTGACTTCATCTTACATTCCTTCTTATTCGCAAATCGTTGGAAATGAATGACAAGTTCGATCAATTTATTAGTGACGTAAAGTTTCGATAAACTTTGTTCTTCAGGAATGTCGAGGTTTGATTCAACGCCGACTTCATCACGAATTTCATCTAAAACCTTTAAAATAACGTCTGCCTCTTTGGCAGTACATTGAATCACGTGATTTTTTTCTAAGGGTCCTGTCACAGCAATCATATCATTACTTGGATTCGCTCCACACTTCATCGCTTGAGAAATGTAATCGATATTATAGATTATGCGCACAAATTGGAGGGGCCTGGCCACGCTCTCAATTTCTGTAATTTCCCAAGGAAGAATTGCGATAAGAGAATTTTCTCTAATAGGATAACTTATACCGTCAATCAAAATCGTTCCCTCACCTTTTTTGATAAAGAGAAAGCGTGACGCCTGATGAATGATCGGATAGGTTGGTAAGTCAATAAATTCCATGTCAAAACTGCATAGCTTTCGCTTATCATATCGAGAGCAGTTTTTACCTTGTATTTCAGTTACAAAGTCCATGAAATATACCCCCTTTCACACTTCTTGATTACACTCTTATTGTACACTAAAAAAACACTTTTTTACAGTACCTAGATTGCCCTCTTACAGCATAAATTATTTAATCTTAATCATGTTTTACGACGAAAATAAAACGTGCAAGGATTGGCATCTTACACGTTAAATAAACTTAAAACCCCTTGAAACACCAATATATCGAAATCAATCTCACCAAGATACATATCGATAATCGTAAATAAGCATTGTCATGTTCTGGAAGATTGTTAATATCTTGCTAAAAGAAAAAGGAATGGAAGGCAACATCCATTCCTTGATTCATTTTTTTATTATAGTTTAAATTATAAGCATCGCTCCGGTTAGAATAATAACACTTACGATCGCAATTATTAGGATAATTTTCTTCGAGAATTTAATCCATGTAGAGTATTCAACTTTGGCGATTGCAAGACCACCCATGATAGCTCCACATGTTGGAGTAAAGAGGTTGACAAGACCACTACCCGCTACAAAGATCATTACCATAACTTCAGGACTAAAGCCTAATTCAGATGCAAGTGGAGCCATAATTGGCATCGACACAGTTGCAAGTCCTGATGAGGAAGGAATAAGGAAGGTTAGTACGAGATAGAGTAAGTATGCAAGCGGTGCAAAGATGATTCCAGGCACCCCTTTTAGTGCGTTTGCAGCATTGGTTAAGATGTAAACATCTAGTCCTGTTTCAGTCATAAGAACTGAAGCACCACGTGCTAATGCAATAACGAGAACAACACTCATCATATCGGCAGCGCCATCCATGAATGTATCGACGATTTCTTTCTCGTTAAGTTTACCAACAATACCAATAATGATACCCATGAGCAGGAACCATGTTGTTGCTTCTTGGAAATACCATTCTCCAAATGGAATTCCTGTTAACCAAGCAGTCCAGCTATCAAAGAATGTAATTCCAAAGGATCCCCATGGAATAAAGGAAAGAATCATTACTAAGAATGTAATACCAAACAAAATAAGAACTGTTTTGTGTGTACCGGTTAATTCAACAGCGGTTGCACCTTCTGCATGTCCATAATGTTTATCAATTTCTTGTTGTTCTTGAAGTGAAAGGATGGTAGATCCTTTATCTTGTTTAACTTTTTTCGCATAACTCATTACAAAGTAAATTGAGGTTAAGAGTGCGGAAATCCATAATACAAGACCAATTAACATAACAAGTCCATTATTTACTGGAATGTCTTTAGGAATGGCATCCAGAGCTGCACCAACTGCAAATGGGTTAATTGTCGATCCAAGTACCCCAGCACCCGCACCAAGCAAGACAACTGCGGAACCAACAACAGCGTCAAACCCTGCTGCAACCATGGTTGCAGTAAGCAGTGCATAGAATGGCACAGTTTCTTCAAGCATTCCGTAGGTAGAGCCACAGATTGAGAAGAGTGTCATTAATACTGGAATAATTACAAGTTCATTACCTTTAAGTTTTTTAACTAAAGCAGCAATCCCCGCATCCAATGCACCAGTTTTTGTTACAAGTCCCAAAAATCCCCCTAGAATCATAACAAACACACAGACATCAATCGCATCTGCAAAACCTTTAACTGGAGCCATCATGACTGTTGATAATGTAGCACTTGTTACATCAGGAATTAAGACTGTTACAAGAGCTAAAACAAACAGAATGATGAAAAGAATTGAAAACGATGAAAGCATTTTTCTAGATTTCTTTTCTTTTGCCATATTTTTCTCCTCCGTATGTCATCTATATAGATTGACTATTTTTCGATGATCGTTCCGGTAACGCCTGCAAGTGCATCTTTTGCTCTCACAAGTGATGTAACAAGAGCTTGCCCCTCTGATGCATGTTCAACAAAATCCAAACACGCTTCAATCTTAGGCAACATACTTCCAGGAGCAAAATGGCCTTCCTTGATGTATTGTTTTGCTTCTGCAACATTCATCGTTGCAAGTTCTTCTTGTTGTGGTGTGTTGTAGTGAATGCAAACACGATCCACTGCCGTTAAAATAATAAGCATATCGGCATTTAGGTCAAGAGCAAGCTTTGAGCAAGAACGATCTTTATCAATAACAGCTGCAACCCCTTTATAACCTTCAGCTGTTTCTATAACAGGAATACCGCCACCACCGACTGTAATGACAATATCGCCTTGACCTGTTAATTGCTTAATAAGATCAATTTCAACGATTTCTTTTGGTAATGGTGAAGCGACGACACGACGATACCCACGTCCTGCATCCTCCATAAAACTGTATCCCTTTTCTGCTGCAAGTTTCACAGATTCTTCTTCAGTATAGAAGAGTCCTACAGGTTTCGTTGGTTTTTCAAATGCTGGGTCGTTTTCGTCCACAATCATTTGAGTCACAACACTTGCACAGTGTTTATCTATTTTACGTTTACGCAATTCGTTTTGAATAGCTTGTTGTAGATGATATCCAATGTAGCCTTGACTCATCGCCCCACATTCTGGAAAAGGCATGGCTGAAGTTCCACCGCCATTATTTGCAGCGAACTCCATTGCCAAATTAATCATACCTACTTGAGGACCATTACCGTGACCCACGATCACTTCATAGCCTTCTTCAGCCATATCAACGATTGTTTGTGCTGTTTGTTTAACGAGCTCGATTTGCTCTTCAGCATTATTACCGAGTGCATTACCACCAAGAGCGATTACAATACGTTTTCCCATAGAAATCGCCTACTTAAGTGTTGCATACATCACAGCTTTGATCGTATGCATTCTGTTTTCTGCTTCATTGAAGACTTTTGATTGTTTTGATTCAAATACTTCGTTTGTTACTTCCATTTCTTTTAAACCATATTTTTCATGGATTTCTTGTCCAATTGTAGTCTTAAGATCGTGGAATGAAGGTAAGCAGTGTAAGAAGATTGCATCATCAACTGCATTTGCCATAACATCACTATTTACTTGATATGGACTTAAGAGTTTAATACGTTCTTCCCAAACACTATCAGGTTCACCCATTGATACCCAAATATCAGTGTAAATGACATGAGCACCTGTTGTTGCTTTTTTAACATCTTCAGTTAATGTTACAGTACATCCGTTTTCTTTTGCGATTGCACGGCATTCTTTAACTAATTCTGCGTGTGGCATTTGTGCTTTTGGTCCACAAGCTGTAAAGTTAAGACCCATTTTTGCACATGCTACCATAAGTGAGTTTGCAACGTTATTTTGAGCATCCCCCATAAATACAAAGTTTAGACCTTTGAGATAACCGAAGTTTTCTTCAATTGTAAGTAAGTCTGCGATCATTTGCGTTGGGTGGAATTCTGTAGTTAAACCATTCCATACTGGAACGCCTGCATCATCTGCTAATGCTTGAACAATTTCTTGTGCATAACCACGATATTCGATTCCATCATACATGCGACCAAGTACGCGTGCTGTATCAGGAATGCTTTCTTTTTTACCCATTTGGGAACTACCTGGATCTAAGTATGTAACACCCATACCCAAGTCCATACCTGCTACTTCAAATGAACAACGTGTACGTGTTGACGTTTTTTCAAAAAGTAATACGATGTTTTTTCCTTCGAGGTAACGGTGTGGTGTTCCTGTAAGTTTTAAATTTTTAAACTCTTTTGATAAGTCTACTAAATATCTAATTTCTTCTGATGTGAAATCCAAAAGCTTTAAGAAGCTTCTTCCGCTTAAATTTACTCCCATGTGATCTTAATCTCCTTTATATTATTTTTTATTAAATATCTTCACGAACTAATGGCATACTCATGCAACGAGGGCCTCCACGACCACGAACAAGTTCGGCACCACGCAACTCGATTAATTTGAGTCCATGTGATTTTAATAACTCGTTACTAATTTCGTTACGGTCATACACAACAACAACACCTGGTGCGATTGTTAATGTATTGGAACCATCATTCCATTGTTCACGTTCTGAAGCCATCATGTCTTCCCCACCACATTTAATTAATGTTACAGGACGTCCAACATGTTTTGATAAGATGGATTCCAGATCGGTATCAATCTTAACAATATTCACATCACCATTTGTACCTTTAGTAATCTCAAATACTTGAAGTGGTCCAAGGATACCTGGGTGAATTGTAAATTTGTCATAGTCAACTTGTGTAAACACTGTATCCAAGTGCATAAATGCACGACTGCTTGGAATATCAATTGCAAGAATTGTTTCAATTTCTGTGCCCTCAACATTGAAGATATTATGTGCGATGTCTTCAATTGCTTGAGCTTGTGTACGTTGTGAAATCCCAATCGCTAATGTTTTAGCGTTGATGTTTAGGATATCGCCACCCTCAATGTGGAAATCTGCTGTACGATCATAATAGTAAGGAACATTTCCTTTGTATTCTGGATGATATTTGAAGATGTAGTCTGCATAGATTGTTTCACGATTACGTGTTACAGAATACATACGATTCAAGCTTACACCATCACCAATTGATGCAAATGGGTCACGTGTAAAGTAAAGGTTTGGAAGTGGATCTAAGATTAAATCTTGAACCTCTCCAGCCATTTCAACTAATGACTTTTTACCTGAATGATCAAGTTCATGTGTGCGAACACCTTCCATTGTTTTTAATACAAGTTCTTTTTCATCTTTAATTGAATCTAAGAAATTGTAAACCATGTCGTGTTCACGTTTGGTTTTGATGCCGCCTTCTTCAATGAATTGATCTAAGAATTGTTTACGTAGATTTGAATCTTTAATTACTTCTGCCATTAAATCTTCAAGGTAAACAACTTCAATATCGTTATCACGAAGTGCTTGAGCAAACTTGTCATGCTCATCTTGTGCATCTTTAAGGTAAGGAATGTCATCGAATAGAAGACGTTCTAGTGTATCGGGAGTAAGGTTTAAAAGCTCCCTACCAGGTCTATGTAATAAAACTTTTTTAAGCGTTCCAATTTCGCTTGTAACTCTAATTGCGCTCATTACGTTTCCTCTTTTCTTTTTTTCTAGGTTTTGAAAGTGAACTGATCAGGAACACTTTCATCAACCGAACATAGAGTGTCTAATTCCCATGGGTTGTGCGACCTTCTATGTTTACATTTACATTGTAAGCGCTTTTTTGATTGCGTGTAGGACAATTAACCCATTTCAAATTGTATTCTTAGCATTTGCGGAATTTCATGTGATTTTTTTGATTAGTTCCATTTAAACATATAAAAACCCACTTAAAAGTGGGTTTTTATCATAAATGAAATCTTCTCGCCTTTTTTATAATCATGCAAAGAACACATTCAAAGGCGTAAATTTCCGATTATTTCTTAATCGATGTCCTTTTCAAGTTTTAGAAGGGTCTGTTTTAAAGTGAGTCCGCCTCGAAATCCTGTTAGTGCCCCATTTTCCCAATAACCCGCCGATGACAAGGTACACAAAGAAGTAGTGGATTTTGAGAGACCGCTCGAGCAACAGCACGCGTCTTCCGTGTTGTAAACAACATGTCTGACAGAGCCTCGTAACTGATCGTGGATCCATAAGGTATGGATTGAAGCCCTTCCCACACTTGACACTGGAAGGATGTGCCAATCAACTGGTAGCGAAAATCAAAGCATGTACGCTCACCTGATAGATATTCGTTTAATTGTTCTACGACTTCCTCACAGGCCTGCATGTCCAATTCTAAATGATCCACTTTAAATTTTCGTTTAAAAAAATCAAGATCCTCTGCAGTACTAAGAAAAACGATGTTGTCTTGGTGTTCAACAATAAGATAATCATGTCCTTGAATATTACAGATTCGACCAATCATAGTTATCCCTCCGTCGGTTTATGATACCTGGCTTAATGTTCCATTTTCAAGTTTCCATACCTCATCCGCAATTCTAAGAGTTGAAGCTCGATGGGATACAATGAGAATGGTTTTGTCTTGTTTGTAAGCTACAATCGATTTTAAGATTACAGCCTCATTAAGGCCATCTAAATTGCTTGTGGGTTCATCTAAAAGGATAAAATCGCCTCCATGTAAAAAGACGCGTGCTAATCCAATACGTTGACGTTCTCCAGATGATAAGTTACTTCCAAGTTCTTCCATCATCGTATCATACCCTGAAGGAAGGGTCATGATAAAATCATGAACTGAGGCTTGTTTTGCTGCCTTATAAATTTCATCCTCGGTTGCATTCGGTCTAACCAAAGCAATATTATTCTTAATTGTATCTTTAAAGATATCCGTATCTTGGCTCATCATACTTTCAATACTTCTTAGATGTTGGGTTTCAATTTCCTTAATATTAAGATCATTAATGTGAACACTGCCCTCGTTCACATCCCAAAAACGCATAAACAGTTTCAAAATGGTGGATTTACCCGCACCGCTTTCACCAGTAAGTGCAATAATTTTATTTTTACCGATGTTCATCGAAATCCCATCCAAAATCACTTCTTGGTCATATTTAAAGGTTACATCCCGCATGGATGCTTCGTTAAAGGGTTCTTTTTCACCAACTGAAACCGCGTCAACCTGGGGCTTTTCATCCAATAAGTCAAGAATTCGTTGTCCGCTCGCTAATGTATGATACAAATCACCACTCAAATTTGACAATGCAATGACTGGGCCAAACGAACTCATATGCAACGTAAATATCAGTAATAGAATTTTGAAATCCAGATGTCTTCCATAATAAAGAATCGCAAATCCTGACAGCATGATGATGAAATCAACTACCACGCGCATCACACTTTGATATCGATTGAGTGAATTTTGCTTTTCATTAAGATCATATGTTCGTTGTTTGAGTAAATCCATGGTTCGTTGTGAATTTTGATATTGTTCCAGTTCTTCAATACCACGAATTGAATCAAAACCCGTGTGTTTAAGTCTCCTAAGTCATTTCGTATCTCAAGTCCCAGTTCATTTCCTAATTTACTCCTCATAATTGGGATAACAACACCTACAAGAAGCAGTGCACTTAAAGAAATCAATGCTATGGTTCCAGCTCGGAAAGCAATTGTGAGAACCACTGTAACGGAAATTATCACTGCAATAATAATGGGCGAAATCGTATGGGCATAGAACACTTCTAATAACTCTACATCATTGGTAATCATTGCAATTAAATTTCCGCGATCTTTTGTCTCTAATTTTGCGGGGGCCAGGGCTCTTAATTTCTCAAAAACTTGATGACGGATATGGGCTAACAGTTTAAAAGCTATAAAGTGATTTAAAGCTTGTTCACCATATCGAAACACCCCTCTTAATAAGCCACAGCAAATAAGAATGATGAGTAAAAAAGTAAATGAATTGCTTTCAATAATTTCGACTACAATACGTGCTGATAAATAAGAAATTCCGATGGCCGCGAAATGCCCTAGTACGCCAAGGGTAATTGCGCCCAACATCGGAAGATAGAGTGGCTTTACAAACCCTACAAGACTTTTCATAATACCTAATCCAGTTCGCTTTTTCATCGTTAACATGCCTCCAAGAAAATATAGTTTTCAAGATCTTGTTGTGCTTTAACAAGTTCTTGATAAACCCCAGGCGTTTCCATAAGGGTATGGTGATCACCACATTGAACAATCTCACCTTGATCAAGTACGTAAATGCGATCACATTCAAAACAGTTTGCCAAACGGAGAGAAATCATAGTAATCCCTTTTCCGTCATGACGAAGTTGTTGAATGGTATTAAGAATAATCATTTCACTCTCAACATCAATATTGGACGTTACTTCATCAAAAATATAGAATGGGGTATCGTGAACTAAAGCACGTGCAAGAGCCAAACGTTGTTTTTGTCCTCCAGAAAGATTAGAGCCGCGTTCCTTAATTTCATGATCAAGACATAACTCAAGATTTACACGATTTAAACATGCTTTAAGACTCTCATCGGAATAAGAACCGCCCATCATCAGATTTTCGCGGACACTCCCCTTAAAGATAATACTGTCATGAATTACATATGTTACATGTTTATAAAGTTGACTGCAGTTAATCTCTTGACCACCAAAATAGAGGTGTCCGGATTGCGGAAGAATGCGTCCCATAAGCAAGGCGACCAACGTGCTCTTCCCCGAGCCACTTTCACCAACAATACCAATAAATTCATGGGACTCTGCATAAAAGTTTATTTTTGATAAAACGGGCGAATCTGTATATGAAAACGATACGTCTTCGACAACATACCCTTGATCACTGAATGAGTCCGATAAGATCTTTTTACAATCTGCCTCCGTTGCAAGTAATTTAAATATTTTCTCGCTTGCAGCCATTCCATTCATTGCGATATGGAAGTAGGAACCCAGCTGGCGCATTGGAATAAAAAACTCCGATGAAAGTAAAATAAAGAGTAACATTCCTGTTAGGGAGAGAGTCCCTGATTTATAAGCAAAAACTGAAATGACAAGTGCCAACATGGCTCCCCCATAGGCGACCAAATCCATCACGGATATAGAATTCAATTGCATAATCAAAACCCGCATGGTCACTTTCCGAAAAGATTCGGCATCCTCATCCATTTGTTCTTGACGCAAACGATCTGCATCAAAGACTTTTAAGGTTGTCAGACCTTGAAGGTTCTCAAGAAAATGATCGCCTAAACGTGTGTATTTCGACCAATACTTATTTAATAATTTTTTGGCAAGCTTCTGAATTACAATGATTGATAAAGGAATCAACGGAACACAAATAAAAAGAACAAACGCTACACGAAAAGAATACTGAAGCAAAAACACAAAGAGTGTTAAAGGTGCAAGAAGACTATAAATAAATTGGGGTGTATAAAGGGCAAAATAATTTTCGAGTTGTTCAACCCCTTCTGTCGAAACTTGCGTAATTTCACTGCTCGTTAAAACCGATTGATAATCTGATCCAAGCTCAAAGAGCTTCCCAAAAATTAACGATCGCATTTTAATTTTTACACATGAACTTGTCTTTTGCATTGCACGCGAGCTTTTAAAAATTGCAATCCCCTTTAAAACAAGGGCAATCCAAAAATAAAATGGAACATGGAATGACATGCCTATATAATGGTCGCCTAAAACCTTAACAAAAACATACGTTAATACGATATTTGTAATGAGTGCGACCCATTTATAAAAAACTGTTTCCAAAATTGGTTTTTTTGCTTCCTCAACAGTCTTTATGAGTTGAATATTGATCATACTTTGAATCCTCCAGCATCGTTACGTCATCTTCATCTGCAATTTTAAAGATAAAATAATAATATTTAAACAGAATAAGCAAACCGATTATGATGCGTGCATAAAAATTTTTTGAAAAATAAAAAGCACACGCCATCATGATCGTAGCCAAGCATAAAATTTTCTTTTTAGTTTTTCGCTTCATCGTGTGTTTCGTGACAAAATCATCCAAATGATTTTGATATACCGACGTATGCGTTAACCAGTGATGAAATCGGTCAGAACTCTTTGCACCACATATGGATGCACATAACAAAAAGGGCGTTGTGGGTAGCACTGGGAGCAATACACCCAACAGGGCTAATCCTAAAAATAGAATTGCTAAAATCATCATAACTGTTCGTCTCATAATCCACCTCGTCAAGAAATTATAAACGATAAACAACGCATTAATCATGTGAAATCATTTGAATTCATATATTTTTAAGAAGTGAAATCTAAATAGTGTCCGAAATGCACGCACTTGTGTAATTTCACCTCAAATTAACAATTGTTTTGCACGATGCTATTCTTCTCTTTTTAGGCTTTTATCTGGATTCACCACATGATATAATTTCCAAGTAAAAAATAGAGGTATGAATATGGAATCATGGATTATTACGTCGAAAACAATTGGGCAACGCATTGACCATTTTTTAAATGAACACCTAGACCTATCACGAAGTAAAATTGCGAGTATGATCAAAGATGGAACCATCTTATGTAACGATATGCCCACGAAAGCAAATTACAAAACGAAACTCAATGATTGTATTACCGCTTCAACCTATCAAGTAAAAACATTGGATATAGAACCTGTTAAAATGAACATTGATGTCGTTTACGAAGACGAATACCTTCTTGTCGTGAATAAACCCAGAGGGCTTGTCGTACATCCGGGTCATGGTGTTAAATCTGATACGTTACTTCATGGATTGATCTATTATTTAAATCACAACAAAGATCACTATATTCGCCCCGGTCTTGTTCATCGCATTGACCGAAATACATCTGGACTTCTTGTCGTTGCCAAAGATGATAAAACACATCAATTTCTCGCTGAGCAGTTGCTTGATAAAACAATGAATCGAACGTATTACGCCTTAGTTCACGGCGTATTGCCACAGGCCCATGTTCTGGTTGATGCGCCCATCGGCCCTGATAAATCAAACACCAAGATTATGACTGTGAATCAAGCACGGAGCAAACCAGCCCGAACCCATTTCGAGAAAGTTGAAACTTATATAAACTCAAGTTTGATTCGTTGTAAACTTGAAACTGGAAGAACACATCAAATACGTGTTCATGCGCTTCACGCTAAGATTCCGCTTCATGGTGACCCCCAATACGGGCACCCGCTTGATGCAGATCAAAGTGGCCAATACCTTTGTGCTTCAAAACTTGAATTTATTCACCCTAAAAGTTTAAAACTCATGCAATTTGAAGTGCCACTTCCTGAATATTTTATCGAGAAAATTAAAACAATCACACATGCAAAGTAAGTCTTTTTCCCAAAAGAAAAACAAACATCACTGAAGTATTTAGCGATGTTTGTTTTTTTTATGCTTCCAATCGACTCATAATTTTAAATAACAGACTCATTCCAAAATTCCCCAAAGCCATCCATAGACATGTCCTAAAGGGATTCTGTTTCAATGAAATTGCCGTACCGAAGCGCTGTTGGAGAGCATCCAGGATTACAGGCGAAATAAGATAGAGTGCAAGCATTAAAGCGGCTGTAATGAATGCAATCTTCCCAAAAAGTTTCGTCCAATGCCAGCCCGTATTCATAAGCATAAGCGTTAAAAGAATGAGTGCTATACTGACAAGGCTCCCCATGATAATCTTACTGCGTTCGTTCATAAACCAATGAACCCAAGTTAACACGCGTTGTTGATTGGGAGAAAGTTCTTGTTGAACACGAGTAATGATGGTTTCATACGTACGCTGCACATCTGGATGATTTAAAGAATCCTCCACGACTGCACTGACTTCTTCAACCGAAACATTGCCCTCGCTCAATGACTCAATTTCAGGGGCATAGGATTCAATATAGGATTGAACCTCTCCCTTTAATGCAAGCTCATTCATACTGATGTCACCCGTCACGACATCACTTAAAGCATTCGTTACCAGTGTTTCAGAAATTTCTTGAAATTTTGGATCTTGAACAACCTCTTTTTGCAATGCATCAAACTCATTTTGCTTTGGTTCTGGAATCATGGCGCGAATCGGCTCAAAGTAGTGCGCTACCTGTGTTTCAACATCCATAAATGTTGGTTCAATAAATGAAGAGATCTGTCCCAATTGGGATTGTACCATCAATGTGCCAACCAATACGAACATAGCAACAATTACAAGCAAACTCAAAAGTCCATTAACAATTTTTTTCATAATCCACCTCAAAGTCCATTATACATGATTCGAATCATTACGGTAACAGCCTTTGGTTATGATCTTGTGTACGTTGCATTGCCTCTTGAAATTGATTTTGATCTAAATCATCCCGTTTTCGAAACTCAATAAAATCACAACGCTTAGATAGTTCATGAATCAGAAGATCACCGATGTATCGTGGGGTCAATTCATACCCTGTAAGCATGTCCAATGATTCCATGGAATGGGGATTAACATCGACGACATCGCCCCGGCAGTGAGCATAAAAATCTCGCACCAG
The DNA here is from genome assembly GCF_003931795.1 of Erysipelothrix piscisicarius. Taxonomy (NCBI): domain Bacteria; kingdom Bacillati; phylum Bacillota; class Erysipelotrichia; order Erysipelotrichales; family Erysipelotrichaceae; genus Erysipelothrix; species Erysipelothrix piscisicarius. The sequence continues at coordinate 1,234,628 of NZ_CP034234.1, forward strand.
TTCACCTCGTTTTATTTGGTCACCGCAGACACTAATGTAACATACCATTGATGTTTTTGACCCTGAACGACGTTGCGCAGTACCACAGAACTTTTTTCCGTGTATACTCATATCCGTATCACCAGGACAATATGCACCCGCTACTTTATATATCTCAATTTTATTTGAAATGGGTCGAAGTGCTTCACGAATAAAATCACCATACATAAGGTAGTTATCGTTCATCGACGCAGAAGAATGAAATGTAAGTGACATATTCAAAACCCCTTCATCCGCCACGATTGAACGACCCCCCGAGTTACGAATCATAACCGGTTGGCCTTGTTTTTGGTAAAACGCAAGCCCTTTATCAAAATCATCCATTCTTACATCATCAACACCCATATTGATGCCTTTATGTTGAAAAAGATGTAGAATCAACTCATCTTCTGCAACATTTTTTAACGAATATGCATCTATTGAAGTCGATATAAAAGCATCCTCCGTTTGCATAATTTCATCAATAACAATTCCCTTCATACAATCCCCTACTTTCTAACTCAATCTTAGATTCATCAATCCTCCAAGTCAACAACCATGACCTTTCACAAACACATGATATAATCGAGACAAAGGAGGCATTTTATGGAAAAACAACAATACGATGTGTTGCAACAGCTTTATCTTTTGTACCAAACCCGTTGTGATCGAAAAGATTGTTCGCGAACGGTTTCTAATTTCAACAGTTCATTCATACAAGAAATTGCTTCAAACCTCGACCTGGATGAAGAACAGGTTAAAGAGAGCATCACGTTACTCCAAGAAGCGGGTTATACGAAACTATGGGTTGTTGGTGGTTTTGAGCTCACGCGACGTGGCATTCGAGAAGCGCAACGATTATTTCAATAAAATCTTAAAAAACGCTCAACAAAACCTGCGAGCGTTTTTTTTTGATACCCTTTAAAAGCGGTCATAACTTATTCAAATGTATGTTTCAAAATCCGTTTTAAGGTCTCATCATCATTAAATTCAAATTGGTCAACAAGACTTGCATCGAGATGCGTTAAAAAACGACTGTTTCCCATTGAATCCATGGCGATAATTGCTTCTCCATCTTCAGATCCCGCATACGCACGTTCGATATTTCTAAAACCACGAGCATCTGCTTCTTCAATTATTTTGCGTGCAAGAAATTCACGTTTATCAATATTAGACTCTACTTCTTCATTGGTGACAAGATATGCATCCACTTGGGTTGCATCATCAACCATCCCTGTCTCTGAACTATCCATGTATACTACTGGAATCACAAAGACCGAAATTCGTTCATTAGGAACAAACATGTGTTTTGTGATTGGGACACGCTTACCACGGTAGTGAATTTCCTCATAATCAGGCAAGTTTTCTCGATTGATCGAGTAATCCGTAAACGGTTCTTCGACCCCTTCAATTTGGTACTGTTCAATTTCAATATGAGGAATTTGTTTGATAAAGTTAAGCGCATTTGCTTCTGTATCAAAGATCCCTAATGTATGATGACGCTCATACTGCATTATTTTAACAATAAACATTGTCTTACTCCTTCCGACGCTCCAGCGCTTTAAACGATAACGTTATTTGCTCAACATTTATATTTCGACCGATAACTACGAAATGACTTTGCGTTTCTTGGTTTTCATCACCATAATCAATCATAAAGGTGCTCGCAACCCCCTGAACGACAATGGATGCATCGATTCCCTCTACCGACAAAAGCCCTTTATAACGAAGAAGATCATGTCCCATTGATTCTACCAGTTCCACAAGCCACTCTTTAAAATCAGAAAAAGAGAGTGGATTTCAGCGTAAAGTGTCAAGGTATCCACGTGTGAATGACGATGATGTTTGGTTTCATGCGATTGATTTAAAACCGTTTGATTTAACGAGGCATACTTGGTATGTGATGCATCAAAACGGTCTTCATTTAAAAGATGAAGATAAGTTTGATCCTGTTTTAAAAGAGAAACTGGAGCTAATGGATTAATAGCTTTTAACTTACCTAAAAGGGAATACGGTGTTGATGAGGCTTTCGTGATGTAAATCCGATCAGCAAAAGCGATTTGCTCCAACGATTCACGGTAGTGTTCCAATGCTTGATCCCCATTGAGTGCATCCACAAGGGTAATAATTTCGTTTAAAAAGAAATGGTTTTGGATTGGTTGTGACTTTAAAATCGTTTAAATTAAGGGATTTACTTCCGCAAGTCAGCTTGTTTTAATGCAAGGGCATCTTTTGGGCCTCAAACTGTTGCTTTAAGTCTAGAATCGCACGTTCAAATTCACGATCATCGACACAACATAAACACGCACTGTTAATTTCAAAAATACGATCTTGATCATATTTAATAAATGCTTTATCCAGGTTTACAGATCCAATTTCATTGATAATTAAACCAATTGTATCGTCTTGAGACTCACGTAGAATTTGATTGATGAATGTTGTTTTTCCAGATCCTAAAAACCCAGAAATAATTGTAATTGGGATCATAGCGCCCTCCTTATTAATAATTCTATTATGCGTGAGCGACAGAATTCACGCAAGTAAAAAGTGTCTTAATTCAAAATAAAAAGATCCATTGATGCCAATTCAATCAAAGTAGAGAGGTTTGTTTGACAAAACCGGTTTACTTAATTAGAATGGTTAGTGTTGTCGTCACCGATATGTGATGATTTGTGGAGGAAAGAATAACAATATGAAAAACAAAACAATCTTAAGAACCTACTTTAGTTTCTTCTTAAGTGGGATCTTTATCCTAGGTATTGGCGCAATTATGCCAGACCTTATTACAAACCTGAATCTCTCTTATAGCGATGCAGGAACCTTACTCTCAATGTTTGCGGTAGGTAACCTACTTTCTAACTTTATCAGTCCCTTTGTATCTGAACGCTTCGGAAACAAAATTGCGATTGGTATTCTCGCTGCACTTGTACCCTTAAGTTTCTTATCGATTGTAGTATTTACAGAATCCATTCGTAAAATATTATGGCTTGGATTTATCTTAATGAGAATTGGACGTGGTGCCGTAAGTATTTTGAGTAATGCCATCGTTAATGATCTTAGTGATAATAAGTCACGAGACATGAATATGCTTCATACAATTTTTGCGATTGGTGCCGGTCTTGCATCCTTTGTAATTATTGGTTTGAAAAAAATTGGATTTGACTTTAATCAACTCATTCTATTTTTAACTGCAATTACAACCATTTCATGGATTAATTATCTCACCATGGATCTCGATTTAAATGGACAACAAAAATCCACAAATGTTGTGGAAACGCAAAAATTAGACTTCGCTTTCTTTGCAGTTGCATTTGTTATGTTCTTCTATCTAGGTTTGGAGAATACGATTAACGGTTGGTTTATGACCTACTTAAAGAGTATGAACATTTTGTCCGACGCATTTGCTGCAACCTTAGTTTCCTTGACATGGATTATGATAATGATTGGACGTTTAATGACTGCATTTATTTCTCAAAAAGTTAAAGGATCCAAACTGGTGTTGGTTTATACCGTTGGAGCCGCAATCGCATTCTTTGGTCTTGTATCAACAATGAATCCAGTCATTATTACAATTTCGATTTTAGGACTTGGATTATGTCTTGCAGGAATCTATCCAACAAGTATTGCGAATACATCAAAATATGTTATTGGGAACCAAAAACGTTTAGCCTTATTGCTTACATGTGCTGCATTAGGTGGAATCATTACCCCTCAAATTATTGGATCAATTGCAGACCGTACAAGTATGGTTTTCGCGATTAATGTTCTTGCAATCAATGCAATTGCAATGGTATTCTTCGCATTTATCTCTGATCGTAAATTATAGAAATAATTCAAACCACTTTCGAAATAAAGTGGTTTTTTTTGTTTAAAAAAACCAATTCATGAAGAATTGGTTTAAACGCGTAATGTATGCTACGACTCTATCGTAAATACGATCTCATCAGCATCCTGATGTGTTGCGATCTTACTTCCTGCTAATACCACACCAACATAGATCATGAAGTAGCCACATGTATAAATGATGCTTGGAACGCCATTTAGAAAACTTAATGCTACCGGTGGTGTTGAAACATACCCATAATTTGTTTGGATTAGATGGTTAATAAAACTTACGATGATAAAATAACCACCCACCATCTTGATGACACCTAATGTTGCACTTTCCTGCATGGAGAAATGATAAAGATACTTCATATAGAGTGGCACTAAAATCATTAATGAATGTCCTACAAAAAATTGTATAAACATCGCATTCGGGAAGCTAAACCCACTGGTATCTGCTAAAATCAAGGCAGTTACGGCTGCAGGAATTCCAAGCAATCCCAAAACTTCATAGATACATTCCTGTTTCGATACAAGTAGAATAATTGTCATAATCTGCAAAATACGACATGGATAAAGCGGTAACGCGTCATGTAAGGTCAGTTGATGATTCATCGCATACCAACTATAAAGTAACCCCTGTTGAATCAAATAGACGCCAAGGAAAACCCATCGTAACCAAGCATATTTCCCCATTGCAATTTCATCACGTTTTTTAATCACTATTCCGATACAAATCCCCGCCAATATTAACATTAAGAAATGAATCGGCGTATAGAGTGTAAAAGGGTTTTGACTAAAGTATAACTTTTCACTTAATTGACTCATAAAAACTCCATTTTTCTATTTTTAAAGTAACATTCATTATACCCTATTTCACAATAAAATCACACTGATTTTGGCTGAATCAAAATGAAATGACGTTAATAATTACAAAGAATGCATTCCTCCAAATCTAAAACAGAAGGGCTTTAGGTTCTAGCTTTTCTAATAAAACATTGTGAATAAAAAACACCAAAAAGAATTTGGTGTTTGGATCGATCAAATCGATTCACGAATTAATCTATCGTTAAGGATTTAATATAGACAGGATGATTGTTTTTCGCGCGATAACTTCGGTCAAGGATATATCCATTTTTTAAGTAAAGATGCTGGGCGAAATCGGTGGTTAGGATGAGTTTAAATACTCGATTTATCTGCGCTTCGCTTTCGACTTCCATCAGTAATTTTGAAGCCAACCCATGTGTTCGATGGGATGGCTTGACCCAAAGTTCACGAACAAACATCACATGCTCCGTAAAAACCAATGGGTAAGATGATCATATCGACACATGATAAACGCAATGATCTGACCCGCTTCTTCATACGCTAAAACTTCATTGTTTTCTTCACGATTCATTGCTTCAAAAAATTCATGATGATTGCTTATTTCATAACCAAATTCATGAAAATACGCCATAAATGCATCTTTAAAGAGTGCATCGGTTAAGTCATCAATACATACTTTTTTCATTTAATTACCTTCCTTTTGAACCTTTATAATCGTGTCTGCTCTAAAAATATCCAAAGGTATTTTAAAAAAATAAATTTAGAGGGATCTCATCATATTTTTTCATCATTAATCCCTCCTTTCTCTAAAAAAGTATAACATAGAATACATTTCATAATCGATGTTTATTATCATTAACAGACCCTATCAAAAAAAGAACTCATAATCATGAGTTCTTTTTAAACCATTATTGTTGTTTACGTTTCTTTTTAAGACTTACAACATACATCAACCCACCGAGTGTAATCAGTGTCGTCACATTTCGTGATCCAACACCGGTTGTTGGTAATGTGGTTGGTGGTGTGGTTGATGTGGTTGGTGTTTCTGTTTTCTCATTTGGATCGATGACAATAGGTTTGTCTTCTTCCTTTTGAATCGTTACATCAACTTTAAATTCTTTTACATATGGATTGGATTTCATGCGGAAGAATGAACGCTGTAAGCGTGTAAGACGTACCGTTACCGCATAAGTTCCTTCCGTATTTTGGTCGACAAGTTCCATAAAATTCGTTTCAATATCAAACGCAATGCCGTCTGGGTTTTGAATATTAAGGGCTTCAATAAATGCCGCTTCTGTGATTGGTTTTGAACCATCTAACGTTACATTTGGATTCAAGGTAATTGAATCTAAAGGTCCCTTAATGGTTTGATCACGATATTCTAAACCAAAAATCGCTTCACGAAGATTATTCGTAACAACCTCAAGGATTGAAGTTGTTGCGGATGCATCATTAAAACTTACATTTGCAAATGATAGTTGTTTATCTCAAGCTGCAAGACTTTCCTCAGTATAAAGTGATCGATCAATGCTCTCAGCAATTTCAATCATCGCTTTAAGCGATGCACGTGCCTTCTCAATTTGATTGCCAACTTCTTCTAAGTTATCGATATGCTCTTGCAATAACTGTGCGAGACTCTCCAGTGTTTTCACATCTGAATTCAGATCATCCACAGCATCTTGCGCTTTAAGAATTGATGCTTGCATCGCTTGTACACCAGTACTTTCATACCCTTCGATATCAATGTTTTTAGCCTTTGTAATCATCGCTACTAAAGCATTGCGTGCATCGCGTATCGTTGAGTCATAAGTAACTGTGTATGTTTCTGTATTAATACCATCCTCTGCTCTTACAACATATTTCATCCCATTATCGGTTTCAATAGCACTAATGCTCGCATTCTGCGATGTCTTAAGTTCGAGTTCAGGTAGATTATTTGTTTTTTGTTCATAAACAAAATTGTTATTTTGCGCGAAAGCATCAACTTCTTTTCCATCAACAAGTAATGTCACGTTAAAGTCTTGATGTGCTTTAGCGATGCGATCATAAACTTCCACTTCTGTAATCGCAATTCCTTTTTTGTTTGCTTGTTTGGTCATGTTAATGCGTACCGCATATGTTTCCACGCCATCAAATGTTAACGTATTCATGGTTTCATACGCAAACGGTTTTGCCTTAAGGTTTTGTACTTCAACCCAATTATTTGGATCATTCAGGACTGAATCCTCACTGCTTATATGACCAAATTTTGTTGGCAATTCTGGTTTAATTCCTTCTTTCAAGACTTCAACTACATACGAACCAGGGAATCCTGTTCCATTATCTTCGAAGAAACCAATACTAAAGTTATCAACGAAGCGTGGTGCCATAGTCCCTGCATCCGCAAAGACAATTCCCACCCAGTCTTTTTCGCGACTTTGTGCTTGCCAGTTGGTCCAACGGTTTGCAGGACTGTTAGTATACGAGATAACCGCATCGTTCATTGCACTGACACGATCGTTAGAACCTGGGCCATCGTTTGTAAAGGATGCGATTGCAGCTGGCAATTCCGAACCGGTCCACATCTTAGCGATGTTATCGCCTTTTTCGTAATCGGCGGTAACGCGGATCGATAGCGTTGTTTCGGCATTTGCTGTTTCGACCATACCTTTGAGTATATAGGTCCCTGGGGTTTTTAAGTTTTCTTTATCAAAGGTTTCCCAAGTGACATTAAATTCATCAACACGACCCGTATTGTGGTATGCCTTTGCTTTAAGTGGTAGTTTAAAGGATTTATCTTGAGGTGTCACAAGACTAAAGCTTTCAACACCGACATAACCCTCGACAATAACCTTAGCGACAGGTTGAAGTTTTGTACCCTCAACATGACCCTTAATTTCCAAGGTTCCGTATTCTTCAAGACGTTGTTCATCAAATGCATCCCAAGTTACTGAAACGTCTTTATCAAAGAGTGTTTCATATTGGGCTGTAACGGTTTGAGGCAGTTCAATCTTCTTACTGCGATCTGTTCTTATCACGATTGGTTTAAATGCTTTAATCGGTTCTTGAACATCATTTTTCGTTACCGTAAAGGTAACATCGTTGCTTTCATATGATTTACCACCGTAAGCAATATGCGCTTTAACAGTATACGTTCCCTCTTGATGTAAGTAGATTAAGCCCGATTCCATACGAACTCCTGATTTCTCACCTTGGACCACTTCATATGTGATATCAAGTAATGAAGGTGCAATCACTGCTCCATCTTCAAGGAAACTTTCCAATTTAAAGGCAATGGTTTCCTGAGTTTTACCTTGTAAACGATCGAGTGTAAGGGTTGAATGATCATAAACTGGATCGGAAACAACATAAGTCAAATCATAATCTTTCGAGTTTAACCCATCTTCAGATGTAACACGAACTTTCCCTTGATAATTATTATCGCGGGTAGGTTGGACGACATTTACAAAAGAACCTGGTTTTGCTGTACCCTTAAGAATTGGTAATGCTTTTCCAAATGGTACGCTTACAACATAAACATTTTGATCGGATTTAAAGTTTTCTAGCGGTTTGTCATCAAGATGAATCATTTCCAATTCAGCTTTAGAATTGGCTTCAATCTTAAGGGTATCACCGATTACTTTTAATTCAGAAAGACCCATAGGTCTTGGCTTATCGCCATTCATTTGTGAAGTCATATTGAGGCGAATAAACTTCGCATCAACTGTATCAAAGGTGATTGGAATTTCCTTGGTCACATCCCCTGCTGTCACCACAAAATTATCATTTTTACTTTGATTTAGAACAGGTGTAAAGGATACACCATCAACACTTGTTTCAATGATTAAGGAAGCAGGTACTTTCGTTGTATTGTCTGTAAAGAAATGAATTCCAACTTGATGGATTGTTTCAATCTTTTCAAACTCTAACATGACCCATTCTTCTTTTTTGTCACCATAATTATTAACCCAGTTGGTCCATCGGTTTTCAAAAGCAATGGTACCATCATTAATCCGTTCGATTCGATCACCACCACTCATGTAGGAGCTTGTAGCGATTGGATACGTATCTTGTGGACGACGCACGGCAATATTTTCTCTTACCGCTTTCGGTTCTAACACTGTAATATGGGCAGTGCCCGGATAATCCTGACAACCCGAATGTGCTTGACCGGAAACCTTGATAATGCCTGCTTTCGCAACCATAGCTTCAGAAATAGAGTCCCATGTTACCGGTAAGTTTACTTCCGCACCATTTGAATAATAAGCGGTAACGGTTGAAGGTAAGGTTGGTACGGTGCCCTTTGGCGTCGCAAGGATTGGATCAATAAGATCAGTAATCATGCGCACCCATACGGTTGCCGTTACAGGGCGTGTTACCCCTTCGACGGTTCCATTCACTTTAAAGGATCCGGGTTGTTCAAGGTTCGATGCATCGATGGTTTCCCAACTTACATCCACTTTCTTTTCCGTTCCGTCAGAGTAAATAGCATTTACAGTCGTTGGGAGTTCAGGTTGGACATGTGTTTCGGTAAATACAGAAACATCATCAAATCCTAAAATTTCAGGGGTCTCAGGTTGTTTCTCAATCGCAAAGACTTCAGTCTTTGCTTCAGATAAGTTTTCAGCTTTCGCAGTCAACTTAAAGGAACCTGGTTGGCCATCCGATTTGACAATGACAAGTGCTTTACCATTGAACGCTTTTCGTTGCCATGTACCATCATGTTGTGCTTTATAACGTTCATTACTTGCAGGATCCCCATTATCGACCCCAACAATCTCACCATTTCCCTCTAGGGTAAAGATGATATTATTTTGAGCATTCGGATTCATCACACCGTTTTCATCTACAACATTCACATGAATGTAGGATAAATGATCACGACCATTTTGAATCACACGTTTTTCAGGAGCTAATGCTACAGCTGCAGATCCTTTTGAAGTCTGAATCACATCTTCAGCGATAACGTTGCCCTCTGCGTCTTTCGCAACGGCTTTTAAAGTCCCAGGTTTAAAATCCAAACGCCATTCTAAGTATAATTCTTTAGCATTGGCACCTTCCTGATAAGGACGACCATACGCTGTTGTTTTTTGAACAAATGCTTTTTCGCCCAGTGAGACGTCATCTAAGAACAACTCAACCTTCGCCGCATTGGAGAAGATACGTACGGGAATTTTCCCATCGCGTGTTCTCATATTGTAGTCTAAAAGCGATTCTTTCTCCCAGTTCCAGTGTGGTAAGATGTGCACCATTGGATCAGTCTTTACATCTTTCCATTGACTTTGATAGAGGTAGAAATCATTTTTAGGGAATCCAGCGGTATCAATGATACCAAAGTAAGATGATTTTGGTGGCGTTTGATTTTGGTTGTGCCATGGTGTTGGCTCACCAATATAATCAAATCCGGTCCAAATAAACTGACCCGCATACCCTTTTTCATCACGATCTGGAATCCATGAATTGGTTGCTGTTTTACCCCAACCAACATGATCATTACCATAATCCGATTGTTGATACTTACGCGCTGCACTGTTGTCATGCGAACGTAATTCATCCGGGAATGCATAAACACCACGACTTCGTGTTGCTGAGGAGGTTTCAGATCCATAAATCAACCAATCTGGATGTTTTGCACGAATCGTTTTATAAGAATCTTCAGCATAGTTGATTCCAACTGCATCAACTTCAGCACTGATACGCTCATGTGCACCTGTTGCAGCCCAACGGTAAACATCTTGTCCCATGGTTGTATAGCGCGTTTCATCAACTTCTTTCGTCCATCGGTGTAAATTACGGATCGTTTGAACTGCTTTTTCACTACCTCCGTTGGACTCTCCAATTTCATTACCTAAAGACCACATAATGACTGCAGGTGAGTTTTTACCACGTGCAACCATACGTTTAAGGTCATATTCTGCCCATGTTTGGCCTTCAAGTGCTTCGGGATGGGTTGCTTTTGCATCGAAGAAACGACCATAATCATAAGGCTTTTTACCACCATACCATGTGTCAAAGGCTTCATCGATAATCATAAGTCCCAAATCTTCAGCAATCGCAAGGAGCTTATCATCTGCAGGGTTGTGCGTAATTCGAACAGCGTTAACGCCCATATCTTTTAGAATTTCCATTTGACGTCGCATTGCATCATAATTCGCAACTGAACCCAGTGCACCTTGATCATGGTGCATTGAAACTCCATAGAACTTAACATCGTTACCATTTAATGAAAAACCGCCATCAGGAGTCCAATTCATAAAACGATAACCAAATCGTTCGATTGTCTCATCGACGACACGGTTATTTTTTAAAACTTGTGTTTTAACGCGGTACGTTACCGGTGTGTCGATATCCCATAACGTTGGATTTGTAACCTTTATGGTTGAATCCAAGGTGTGTTCTTTCCCAGCTTGAATTTCAACTTCTTTCGTTTCGGATGATCCCATTGAAGTTCCATCAACCGTTACAACTTCAGTTTTAACTTTAACTTTTTCAGCTTTTTTTGATTTATTTACGATGGTCGTCTTAACATCAGTCGTAACCTCATGACCAACTTCTTTTTCTAAGTTTGGTGTTAAGACGGTTGTTCCATACTCTTTTACGGAAACATCGTCAGTATACGTTAAGGAAACATCACGATAGATTCCACTTCCTGAATACCATCGACTACTTGGCTGTTTATTCACAACTTTGACCGCAATCGTATTCGGGCCTTCTTGATTGATATAATTCGTTATATCATAAGAAAAAGGCGTGTAGCCGTTCGAATAGTTTCCAACTTCTTTACCATTCACAAATACCGTGGAATCCATATAGACGCCACCAAAATTTAAACGAACATGTTTGTCCATCTTTTTATCAAAAATAAATGTTTTGCGATACCAACCCGTACCACCATTTAACAAACCACCCTCATTTTGTGCCGGTGAGTTATGGTCAAAATCAAAAAAGATCGACCAGTCATGAGGTAATGATAACGATTGCCAATCTGTTTCAGCATAATCAACTTCGCTTGGACTTGATGCGCCTGAAACATTCAGCTTAAATTTCCAATCATCATTAAAATCAACATTTCGTGAATCTGTTTTGATTACAACAGGTTCCACGACAGCAGCATGGATTGGGGTTTTTTCTATGAAAACACTTGAGCAGGTCACAGCTACCACCACCCCCATAATTTTAACTGCTTTTCTAAATGACGAATTCATACTCTTCCTCCTATTTAGTGAAAACCAGTAAACATTTAAATATCTTTAATCGATATCTTTACCAAAGATATTTCTCATGTATTTCATATTGTTAGCGCTTACGTGTCCATTATTGCGTTTGCAAGCATACTTGTAAAGTGTAAACGGTAACATTTCACAAGTAAAATATTGGTAAACTTTACTTAATTCCCGAATACCCTTGTATGAGTGCTTTTAACCCTAAACGTTACTTGATTATCGTTGTTCGTCAATTAACCTTAAAAATTCTTTGGTAAAGCGTAAAAATAGAAATATGATATAATAATAGAAAAATGGAGGCACTATGAAAAAAATCACAACCTTACTTGTTATGAGTTTTTTTGTTTTAATTTCACTGACTGGGTGTTCACAGACCCCTAACCAACCGAAACCGGATGCGTCATCAGAGGTTCAAGACTTCTCAAAAGACACCAATCCTGTCGTCACAATCGAAATGGAAGATGGCGGTATTATTAAAGTAGAACTTTATCCAGATATCGCTCCAAACACCGTAAACAATTTTATTAGTTTGGCTCAAAATTCGTTTTACGACGGCTTATTATTTCATCGCGTCATTCCGGGATTTATGATTCAAGGTGGTGATCCAAAAGGAACTGGAACTGGTGGTCCTGGCTATACGATAAAAGGCGAATTCGCTCAAAACAATTTTGATAATCCTATCAAACACCAACGTGGTGTTATATCGATGGCACGCAGCAAAGGCAATGATACAGCAGGTTCACAATTTTTTATCGTAACCAGCGATTCCCCTCATCTTGACGGAAGTTATGCCGCTTTTGGAAACGTTATTGAAGGCATGGAGACCGTTGATCGCATCGTGAATGTAAAAACAAATCAGGAAAATCGTCCTGTCGATGGAAGCGAACAAGTTATGAAGCATGTAACAGTGGATACCAAAGGGAAAACCTATACCACTCCGACTCAAAGTTAGGTGTATTATGTAGAGACAGAGGATGCGATAACCGTACGGAAGATGTACGGTTTTTTATGTTATAAAAAAAGGAGTTTCCATGAATGAACTGAACCCCAAATTTTGGACAAGCTAATTATCTTTTAAATTTAAGGATTGATTCCTGTATTGAACAGGGGTCAGTCCTTTTAGTTTGCTCTTAATTCTCTTGTTATTATAAGAGTCGATATATTCATCAATTGCATCAACTAATTCTTCTACCTTTTTATACTTATGTTCTTGGTCATAATACATTTCTGATTTTAGTAGCCCAAAAAAGCCCTCCATGAGTCCGTTATCAATACTATTTCCCTTTCTTGACATACTTCTAATCATCGAATGTGCTTCTAATTCTTTCACATAAAATTGATGTTGGTATTGCCATCCTCTATCCGAATGAATAATTGTTCCTTGCGTATCGTTACAAGAAAATGCCTTGTGAAGCATGTCTCTAGTTTGATCCAAATTAGGACTTGTAGATATGTTGTAAGATACAATGTATCTACCATATGCATCAAGTATTGGTGAAAGATAGATTTTCTTCCTTGCACATTAAACTCAGTGATATCCGTAAACCATTTTGATTGGGTTTATCAGCTTCAAAATCTCTTTGAACTCGATTCTCAACAATGGTTCCCACTGTCCCTTATATGAAGAATACTTACGTTTCTTTCTTATGATTGAATGTAATCCCATTTTATTCATAAGTCTCAAGACTTTCTTGTGATTTACACGAATTCCTCGATTATTTAGTTCTAAAGTAATTCTACGATAACCATATCGTCCTTGTGATCATAATAGATTTCTATAATCTCTTGCATGAGTTCGTCGTTTTGGTATCAAAATCAATTTTGAAACGTAGAAGTAGTAAGTAGATCGAGCGAGTCGGATATTTTTAAAAGAATCTCTAAGGGATATTTTGTCGTAGTAAGGAGACTACTCTGGTTTTCTTCTTTCGCGCTCCACCCTTTGTTTCACTACGGCATTCAATTTTTAAATATTCATTCTCCGCTTCCAAATACTTGTTTTTCTTCAATGCCTTTAGTTCATCATTAACTGTTAACAGTTTAGTTGGTTTTGTCATAGATGGTTTACCTCGTTTCCGTTCTATGACATTATAGCCGTTTTCTTTATAATTTTTAATCCAATTGTAAATCAATCCATCAGAACTTAATCCAAGTTCGATGGCGACAGCTATTGTACTTTCTCCATCCATTAATATCCGATTTATTACTTCTGACTTAAATTCATGAGAATAAAAGTGATTTTTGTTTCGTCTTAGAACATTGGGTCCATGTTGATCGATAAGTCTTACCAAATATTTAATACTTGATTTATTAATACCATACTCATTTACTAATGAACATACTGATTGTCCTAACTTTCGTTTTTCATATATTTCAATTTTTTGTTTTCGTGTTAGCTTAGCCATAAAAAACCGCACCTCCTCATCTTTGTCCAAGATTCGGGGTGCGGTTCATGAAATGGAACTCCTTATAATCCGTTGATTCTTTAGTCTAGTTTGAGGTTGGGAGGACTCGATTGACTTCTCCCGCTAAATTCGAAATTGGAAGTGTCTGAAGCACTACTTGACCGGGTCCAGTCAACTTAACCAAGAAGAACCCTTCACCACCGAAAAATTTATTACTTAAACCTTTTACGGTTTCAATTGCATAAGATACACCGGTTTCAAACATAAATAAATTCCCTTGATCGACTAATAAGGACTCACCTGCTTGAAGATCATACGTAATGAGTGACCCATCCGCTTCAAGAAAGAGGTTCCCAATGCCTGAAAATTTTTGAAGAATAAAACCCTCACCACCAAAGAATCCAGCCGATAATTTTTTGGTGAATTCGTTGGAAAATTCAACGCCTGGTTCCGAAGCGAGAAAGGCATTTTTTTGAGCGATAAAGGTTTTAGAACCGTCCATAACGATATGTTTAATTACACCTGGCATCGACATTGCGAACGCAATTTCTTGATTGGAAGCCTCAGCAGTATACGTATTTTGGAAAAATCCTTCTCCCGAAAAAGCACGGCCAAACGCTTTCTTAAAGCCGCCTCCCGAATGTACCTTATAAGTCATATTGGAGGTCATCCAAGACATATTTCCAGCACTTGTAACTAAGGACTCCCCCTCATTAAGAAAACAGCGTAGGACTGGATAAGTCCCTTCAATTTTAAATTCCATAAACGTTCTCCTTTTCTTGAATTATATCATAAACAACAAAAAGAGGCATTATGCCTCTTTAGTGTTCTTTACGATAAGACTTATAAACGAAAACCATTCCCACTAACGCTACGCCCATTGCACCGTATAGCAGTGTTTTTGATGCGGAAACCCCAGTGTTTGGCAAGGTTTTTGAAGTAGGTGTTGCACCTTGATCCGATGGACTTGGAGTATCTTCTTTTGTTGTTTCAGAACCACTAGGTTTTTCCGTTTTCGGCTCCTCCACCTTCGGTTCCTCTGTTTTGGGTTCTTCTGTCTTTGGTTCGATTCCCTTAAGTTTTTGATCCAATGCCTTCAATTTATTAAACGCATCATCCGCAATTTGCAGCGTGTGTGCTTGGTAATCAAAATCAGCGGAACGCATCATAAAACGCTTCTCAATATTCAGTTGATCTTCAATTAAAGCATCTTCAAGTTCCTGCCATTGATTCTGAATTTCTTTACGTTTCGCATCATCTTCAAACACTTGATGCGCAATTGAATTCGCATTCCAATACCATGAATTTTCATCAAATGATGTACTCGTAACTTGGTAAGATTTATGCGTATCAGTTATGGTTCCCATATAAGGAATATAAGGCGAAACCAAGGGTGAACCCACAGCAAGCCACATTACCGCACCCGCATCTGTTGGCAGCGATTCTTTAATTTGAAAGATATGTGCTTCCATTGTATTAATATTACCAATTGGATACTTAAGTCTTCCTTTATCGTATTCTCCGATAATATTCCCTTTGTTATCCAATTTAATTTCATCGGAAGGAATAAAGTCTGTACCTTCGAGTCGGTTCCGTTGGAATTTCATCACATCCTTCAACCCAACCTTACCATCCATCGATTGTAGTAATTCAAAGGTATCATCATTATAATTAATGGTGCTGTTTGGGTTGATTGCTTTGATCCCAGACCAAACGCGAGAACGGTTCCCCTCACTCATTTTTATTGGATTGTATGAATTTGCGATATGGAATGATCCATTTTGTTCAACATAGCGACCGGCTGCTATCGCAGTCTCTTTAAGATTTTCGGACTGGATTACCGCTCCCTCATCAAAACCATCAAGCGTTCCAAGGTAAAAAGCATTTGGAAAGACCCCAAACTTATCATCAGGGAATTTAATGGCCGCATATTGGTGACCGGAAAGAATTTCCATATACCACACTTCATCCTTGTCCGCTAAAACAACAATATTTCCTTCGCCAGCACCCTTTTCATCAATTACGTTTGCAATAAGTTCGATCCCTTCACGAGCAGATTGAATGCGTGGTAAAATTAACGTTGTGATGGCCGCCTCTGTTAATCCATCCGATAAATAGGGATCCACAGTTTTATAAGCTGGATCATATTTTGCAGATACCGTAGCCGTCATCACAACCCCTTTTTCATTAATTCCAGCAGCATCATACATACCTTCTTGCGGGGTTACATCAGGAATCGCAGTGTATTTAAAATTATGTTCACTTTGTGGATAGCTAAATCCATTCGATGGGTCTACAAATGGAACCGAATTATCAATCATCCGTTCCCCCACATTTTTAACAACAAAGGTTTTATTATGATTTAATTCAAGGTCTTCAGTACGACCAATAATTACAGAACCATCCTCGGTTAAATTTTTCCCAACAATGATACCGGTACAAGCAAAGGCACTTGTAATGGATAAGCTCATACCCACAAGACTTAATAGACCTGTTAATGCAATTTTTTTTATTTTATTCATAGTTTCCTCCATTTATAAAAAAATGCACACGAAAACATAACGTAGTTTGTTCTTTTATACCTCCCTTTCTATGTCTAAATTCATAGTATCATAATGTTTATTTTTGAAAAGATACGATTGGAAACTGGGCAATCATGTAATATTTTTCATCCATTAAGGTCTGGGCATGACACATCTAAAATAAAAAAACGATATACATGATGTATATCGTTTTCGTTCTTATGACTTCACAAGTACGGGTTCCTCATTTTGTAAGGATTGAGGGGATTCATGATACGTTTTAAGATTTAATTCTTCTAAGTCGTGTGCAACACAGACCGCACTGACCCCATCATCCACAACATTAATTGCCGTGACAAGCATTTCGACAGGACGGTTAATTGCGAGAATAAAACTGTATGCAGCAAGAGCATATTGGTTTGTATATCCCATTCCTGTAAGGATTGTAAAGAGTAGAATGGCTCCCGATCCCGGTGCAGCTGGCGTACTGATGGAACCAATGATGGTTAGAAGAATAATTGAAACTAACTCAACGATTCCAACATGATACCCTGCTACCGATGCAACAAAGAGCGTCGCAATAATTTGCGTGACTGCAGTTCCTGTCATGTTAATGGTGGAAGCGAGAGGCACAATAAAGGAGGCGACCGCTTCATCAACACCAAGCTCATTCATTACGGTCTCTTGTTTCAATGGCAGCGTCGCTGCTGATGATGAGGTAGAGAAGCCAAATACAGCAACTTTATACATCTTCTTAATAAATGGAATGGGTGATAACCCCGTCTTGATTGTAATAAAGAACGGAAACAACACAAACCCTAAAACAAGAAGTGTTAACGATGTTAAGATCATGTAAATGAGAGCTGGTTGTAAGTAATCCGTTCCATATGATTCGAGCGTACGAACAAGCAAACAGAAAATTGCAATCGGACCAAACTTCATAATAACGACATCCAATAATTTCATGGAAAGAAGATAAATTTCATCAATAAGTTTCGGTAAAACTTCCATTTTCTCACCGAGTTGTTGAGCCATAACACCTACAATAAGCGCCAGCACTACAACCGCGATAATATTTGAATTACTGCTGAGTGTTCCTAAGGCGTTATTATTAAACGCATTAAGCAACATCGATAATGGGTTGGTCTGATTCACAACCCCTTCAGTAATCTCAATTGCACCGAGATTCGCAATTTGGAAGACCCCTAATTTATAAGCGGTAAATCCAGTAACACTTGCTAAGACGATTGCGATGGCCAAGAGTTGCATAAAATTACCGAACCCTTTTTTGGCGAGTTTATTTAAAACGCGTGTTTCTTGAATTTGTTGAATTGAACGCACAATTGATGTGAAAATGAGTGGCACTAATACAAGTTGTAATAAGCGCATAAAGATCTGACCAATAATATAGAAAATA
The DNA here is from genome assembly GCF_003931795.1 of Erysipelothrix piscisicarius. Classification (NCBI taxonomy): domain Bacteria; kingdom Bacillati; phylum Bacillota; class Erysipelotrichia; order Erysipelotrichales; family Erysipelotrichaceae; genus Erysipelothrix; species Erysipelothrix piscisicarius. Next base: position 1,252,842 of record NZ_CP034234.1, read on the forward strand.
CCAATTGCTGTTGTATTTGCCGGCTGTAAGATATCCGCAAACAATAAATCATTAATTTGCTTCCATAGTGAAGCATTACCATTTCCAATCAAGGTTTCTCTTAAAAAGATAAAACCAAGACCGACCCCTAAACCTAAAACCAATGTCCAAATAATTCTACGTGTGAAGTTGTTTTTCTTCATATTTCCCTCCTGTATTTGGCTCCAAATAATAAGTTTTCCAAAAAAAAAACTTATTTTGAATCAAATAAGTCCGAAAAGAATATAAATATATACTAAAAAAATATATTTTTACTCCTTATAAACATCTCGTGCTTACTTAAAGGATTCGTATGTAGTGTATCAAAGTTACTCTAAGAATTCAAGACCCATAATACGACAAAATATGATTTTTAAAACAAGGGTCCGAAACGGAAATAAAATAAGGTTTCATGATTGCTTGTGTTTTCTGTGCTTGGGATGAGGCAAGTACAATGGTTGGATGATAAACCCTAAACCCCATCTTTCCCGGTGTATGAGCCGATTTTAAAATTTTAAGCTTATCAAAATCATCGCCACAAATCGCAAAAAAAACCGGATTCGATTCATCTGATACATAGATGAGCAGACCATCTTTTAAATCTGATAGGCAGTATGGAATGTTTTGTAAATCTTGAATATCTTTTTTCCAAAGTGTTACAAAATGACCCTTCTTTTGAGGCGTGCTCCGCCCCTCTCGAAAAACAATTTCAAATTGATGGTTAATCATAACATTCATCCCTGAATAGGCTTCATTATAGGGATCTCGTGACATGATATTTACCGGAATACCTGCTTTAAGCAGTGCTTCAATGCCTTTTGACATATAAACTCCTCTCATTAAAAAGAAGTCCTAAGACTTCTTATTTGTTTATTTCGTATTCAAGAACATCCTTCGCAATGTCCGCTTGTGTTACCGTATGGTCGTCGTTCACAATCATGATTTTCTTACCATCTAAAGCATCTTGACCATATTTTTCTTTAAGGTAATTCAGAGCTTCACGTTCTTTAACTTTATCTTGAATAATGTCTTTTTCGATTATTTTTTTAACGATTACACCAACACCGAGTACGGCTGCTGCACCGAATGCTACTTTAAATAATTTATTCATAATAGTACCTCCTTGTTAGTAATATTATAACACGCCCTCTCACGATTATCATTAATTATCATAAGACGTTCACATCAATTAAATGTTCCGCAATATATTCCGCCACGCCATTCTCATTATTACTTCTCGTAATCGTATCCGCAACGATTTTTAAAGTATGTCGAGCATTTTCCATTGCAACACCAATCCCCGATTGTTTTATCATGGTTAGGTCATTATCACTGTCACCAAAACAAATTATCTCATTAGGTTGTATCCCACGACTTGCGGCATATGCCATTATTGCATCGCCTTTATTAATGCGCTTAGGCATTATTTCCGCCCACCCAGGCGCAACCATTAACAGATCAAAATCCGACTCCATTTCAAAAGCAATACGTTCCTTTACCAATTCCGTATAGTCTGCATTTTGAATATAGACGATTTTCAGAATTGAATCTCCCTTTTCAAAACGGTCGTGAATATCGTCTAAATGATTTATTTTAGAAACTCTTGTGCCATCACTAAAAAATCTCAAGCGATCTTCATCTTCACCAAAAACAAAATCTTCTTCCGATTTGGAATCCATTTGAAAATATATAATGTCATCAAAGCAATAGAGAATGCCCATAAAATACTTCGTACCCAGTGCCTCCATGCGCTCACATGCTTCATAACTCATTGGAGGTTCAATTGCCTTATAATTTCGAATAGGATGCTCTACACGCATCCCATTGAGTGACACAATGGGAATTTCATTTGGATCAAGACCCAAGGCTTCCGCAATCGCTGCAGCACTTTCATAATTTCGCCCCGTCGCAAGCATGAACTCATATCCTTGATTGCGCGCTGCATGAATCACCTCCCGTGTACGGTCCGTAATGACATGTTCAGAATTCAATAAAGTACCATCAATATCACTTGCTATTAACTTAATCATAAAAAGCTCCTTTATCTATTTATTTTCAAGATTTTTCATTATTTCCACTAATTTGTTAAACATCGCGTCCTCATAAGGGCTGTGTCCACTTGTCTCCACCAAATGAAATTGCACCTGATCCAGTTTTTGTGCTAACGCATAAGCACCACTGGGGCGACAATCCACATCATACCGTCCATGCACAATTTCAGTTGGAATCGATTGAATACATTCAATATGATTGAGAATGTATTGATCATCATCCCAAAACATGTTATTCGCAAAGAAATGACACTCAAGCGTCGCAAGACTGATGTCACCATCAGAGATTTCTAAATGCTGTGCCTTAGGTACCAAATGTACTAACGAGCTTTCCCATGTTGACCACGCTTTTGCACACAGTCGTTTTTGCTCATCATCGCCTTTGGTGAAAACATGATAGTAAGCACTGATTAAATCATGACGCTTATCAGGAGCAATGACAGCTTTAAATGCTTCATGTTCTTCTGGATAAAAATACGATGCCCCTTCTTGATAGAGCCAATCAATATCCGATTTTCTTCCCAAAAAGATACCTCGCAATACCAATTGCGAAACACGATTTGGATGTTTAATCGCATATAACAGTGCTAATGTTGATCCATAACTACCACCAAATACAATCCAAGACTCAAGACCATAATGTCGACGAATCATTTCAAGATCTTCAACACCTGTAAAGGGCGTATTATCTACCAAGGTCGCAAAGGGTTTTGACTGACCGCAACCGCGTTGATCAAAAGCAATCACAAACCATTTCGTTAAATCAAAAAAACTAAATGATTTCTCAGAGATCGACCCACCCGGTCCACCGTGTAAAAAAACAACCGCAGGATTCTCGCGATTTCCACGCGTATAAACCGCTAATGTTTGACCATCATGCGTTCTTAATTGTTCTGTTATTTCCATCTTTAACCTCTTTTTCTTTTTATTATTATATCATGAATTTAAATGTGTCTAGAAAACTTGAAATAATATATCGTAATCGCTATTATAAGTATGTTATGTAATTGAAAAGAGGTCAAACTATGAACGAATTACAACGCGAAGATTATAATATTTTAGTTTGGGTTAAAGCATTTTGTGAACGAGAGAAGATTAATTATTTCCTTTATGCAGGGACATTACTGGGTGCGATTCGTCATCAAGGTTTTATTCCCTGGGATGATGATGTTGATATCGCAATGGAGCGCGAAGATTTCGAACGGTTTGATACACTCATGGCCAAAGAACTTGACCATAATTCACCTTACCGATACCAATCACGCATTAAGGATAAATACCTTGCGATTGAGTATTCCAAAGTACGCTCCGATGTTTTAAAAATCAAAGAAACTGTTTCAAAAACTCAAAAAGGATATGAAGGTGCATGGGTTGATATTTTCCCAATGGATCGCGTTCCAGACGACGAGACGCTACGTCGTGAACAATTTGAGCAGGTCAATAAGTATACGCGTCTTCTACGCATTTTCTTATTAGTTCAAGAAACGGAGAATGATAAAGGCGTTAAACTTATCGTAAAGAAAACAATGCAATTCCTTAATGAAAAATTATACAAGATTAATGTTTTTATTCCAATTTTGATGAAAAAACGCTATAAAGCCATGACCAAATACAAGGACGTCGATACGACATATATTGGAGACTTAAGTTATTTATACTTTGAAAATTACGACCAATTTAATGCAACGTTAATTGATCGTAAATATATTGAAAACCCAGTCGAGGTTCTCTTCGAAGATGAGATGTTTAAGGTGCCAACCTATTCCGATGCAGTGTTAACACGTGCATTTGGCGACTATATGACACTCCCCAAAGAAGAAGACCGAAAGATACACCGTATTGAAACCTTAGAATCATAAAAAAAGTGTATGTTCCCATATCTGGAACATACACTTTTTTATTTAATCTGCAAAGTTATCAAAATACCCTTGAACAAACACAATAGGCGTTCCTTTATCGCCAGAACCACTTGTTAAGTCACAAAGTGAACCAATAAGGTCCACCAAACGACGCGGTGTCGTTCCTTGTGCAGCCATATTGCCAACTAGATTATCATCTTTATCTTTAATATGAGCTTCAATTGCTTTCTTAAGCGCTTCACCTTCTAAATCTTTAAAATCATTATCGGCAAGATACTTAAGTTTCAATTCATTCGGTGTACCTTCAAGACCTTTTGTGTAAGCTGGAGAAACTGTAGGATCTGCAAGTTCCCAAATCTTTCCAATTGGATCCTTAAACGCACCATCTCCATAAACCATAACTTCCACATGCTTTGAAGTTGCTTCAAGCATACGTTTTTGAATATCTTCAACTAAATCTGTGCATTCTCTTGGGAAAAGTTTTACAGAATCTTCAGTAGATTTATTTGAGCCAAGGAGACCATAGCGTTCATTATAACCACTACCATCAACACTTTCATTTAAAATATCGTCGAGACCACAAACAATTTTTGCTCCATTATCGCGTAAAATTCGTTTCGTACGTGGATTGGTATGAATATCACACGCTAAAACTTTATCTGTATAATCTAAGATTGTGCGTGGGTTGTTTGAGAAAATAATTTCAACTTCCGCACCTGCTTCTTCAATAATACTTGCGTAATAAGCAACGTAATCAATTCCAGTGAAAGGGTGTTTGTTCTCACCAAACAAACCACGATATTGCTCAAGATTTAGAACATCACTATATGGGTTAATACCTGATGCATCAAGCTGATCAAGACTCACAAGTTCATTACCTACTTCATCTGAAGGGTAACTTAACATGAGCACTACCTTATCAACACCTTTAGCGATTCCACGTAAACAAATTGAAAAACGGTTCCGTGAAAGGATTGGGAAAATCACACCCACAGTTCCACCTTCCATTTTCTTATTTACATCTTTTGCAATGGCATCAACAGAAACATAATTTCCTTGAGCACGAGCAACAATGGACTCCGTTAATGCGATAATATCACGATCACGCACATCAAAATTTTCACTCTTTCCAGCTTCCAAAATGCTTTCTGTAACGATTTGAGCTAAATCATCACCTTCGCGAATGATCGGACAACGAACACCTCTTGAAACAGTACCAATTTTTCTTTCCATATATAACATCCTTTTTCTTTATAAAACACCGAAAGCCTCGTATAGAGGCAATCCATTAATGATTGTAACACATTTAAGCATAAATTTAAATAAAAAATATAAAACAGTATCACTTTAGGATACGTTTATGCTATGATATCACTAAAACAATTTTAGAGGTTAACCAATGAAGTCAATTCGTTATTATATTTATTATATGAAAGTCAAAAATAAGAAAGCAAAAGATCGAGAGATGCAATTTGAGCTCGATGCCTTTAAACAATTATCACAAATTCCAAAGTCGTATACGTATCATGGCACATATATTCCGATCCATCGAAATAATGGCATTACAGAAATTGATCTCATTGTCGTAAATTGTCACGGTATCTTTTGTTTTGAGGTTAAATACACAAAGCACCCGTTCATAGGATCACAAGATGCTCAGTTTTGGTATAAAAAAGGTACTCATCAACGTATACGTAATCCTTTTATCCAAAATCGCTATCACGTCGAAGCACTGGCCACCTATTTAGGTATGGATGCTGCCTTGATTAAAAATTGTGTTCTTGTTAATCAAATCGATCAGCCTTTACCCGATCTATTCACCCTTAAATCTGCGATGACTCAAACACGTTCGACCTCAAATCGTCTGTCTCAATCCGAGATTCGAAGCATTAATCGATTATTACTCAAACGACAGCGGTGGATGCTCTTTAAAAAATGGAAACATCGTCGTTATCGTAAAAAAATGATATTGCGTTGTATTAATGGTTAGGGTACCTACAGCCATTCGACCACTTTTTTTAAGATAATACCATTGATTCTTATAGTGTTTCCAACCGGTTTTCATGGATCCTGATGATTCTAAATAATACCAATCTCTACGAACCTTTTTCCATCCTGTTGCCATGGCCCCTGACGATTCGAAATAATACCATTTTTGATTGATTTGCTTCCAGCCTGTCACCATGGATCCCGATGGTTCCAAATAGTACCATTTCTGATTGATTCGCTTCCAACCCGTAGCCATCATTCCGGATGGTTCAAGATAATACCATTTATTCTTATCTTTTTTCCAACCAGTCGCCATAGCGCCTGATTTTTCAAAAAAATACCACTTATTTTCAATTTTACGCCAACCACGAATCATGGTAGCATTCTCATGAAAATAGTATTTAGAACCCGAAATTGTTTTCCATTGTACTTTTACTAACTTAAGATTCTCGTCGCGATAGGACGATCGACCTTCTAAGCCTTGCCAACCCGAGTAGAGTAACGGTTCCTTTAGTTTAACCTTGGGCTTTATTTTCTTCTTATCTCCCTGATTTATAGCAGGATTTTTCTTTTGACCCTTTAATTCGAGCGTTTCAATTTCTTTAAGAATCTGAGCCAACTCAATAGAGTCACTGCGTTCTTGTGCATTTTGAAGTTTTTGCCTTAAAATCGCTTTATCTTTTTCCGAGATTTTATGACTTTGAGTTATTTTGAAACTAACATGTTCCACGCTTGTGATAAATAAACGATGCTCCTCATTTAATTGACTTGCTTGTTTACGAACCTTATCAAGTTGATGCTCATCTTTACTCGACTCAATCGCCCCCACCAGCTTTTCAAAATCTTCAACGGTCAGAAATTGAAATGTTTCGTGCAACGTTTGTTTTAACTCATTTTTTTTATTTTGAAGATTAACACGCTTTTCCTCGTCTGTGATCATCTTTTTAATTGCTTCAATTTTGCGACGTTTCGTTTCTCCTTCAAGTGCTTTTATTTGACTGAGGTAATCGTTGCGTCTTGAATTTGTAAGCATCGCCTTACCTTCAAGATATCTTTGAAATTCGATATCATCCGGATTACTTGATTCATCCAACACAGGATTTTTTTGCTCATCCTTATCTTTTTGATCCATGCGTTTCCATGGCTTGCCACCTTTTTTTATATGTTCTAATTCAATCTTCTCAAAAAAGGGAATCACTTGTCCCTCCAAGTCTTTTGAATTCATCCAAATGCTCGCGAGCTGCTCCGCATAGTAACTGCGACTATTTTGATCGAGACGATCAAAGGACTGAATCGCTTTAAGATACGACGCTATTAGATTGCCATTTCGCTCTATTTTTTCTTCTAAAGCTTGAATTTCCGCTCTTAACTGATTGAGCTGCATGTCATCGATGGTTTCTTTTGAGCGATCAATAAAGTGTCTTATTTGATAACCGGATAAAAATCTATTTTGGCTCAATTCACGTTCAAACCGTTCAAGATTGCGTAATCGTTTTTTCTGTGCAACACTTTTTTCAACGATTGATTTAATTTGATTTATTTTTTCTTGTCGTTGATGAATTGGTGTTCGTTCAATCATACGAATATACTTTTCGATATGATCAACATGACGTCAAATATCTACTTGATCATCATCCATATCTTCAAGTGAAACCAAATAAGCTTTTAAAGCAACCAAATCACGGGCACGCGGCACGCTTTCATCAGCGTAAATCGACGCATCAAATCCTATAACACTTGCAGTACACAATACAGTACATGCCAATGATAACAGTCTTATTTTCATGTACAAAATCTCCTTAAACTGTAGAATGCCCTTAGGATAATTGAGAACGTTTCAAATGTAAAGACTAAAAATTAAATACGCCAAAGGGTAGTTAAAGTGAATTTAAAATGAGACAAAGAAATCAAAAGCAAGATAGTCACAACACGTAAAATTTATACGACATCTAAAAATCATCAATGAAGGCTTTAGGGTCCCCTATCCGCAATCCATAACGATTTCGAAGATCATGTCATAAGAGCATGATACATCATGTAGGAACGCAAGCCGATTTGGTATAATAAAAAGGTAAGAAGGAGGCATAATATGAAACTAAATATTGATTGTGTAAGAGATATTCTACTCCATCTCGATCACCCCGAACCAACCATCACCTTTGAAGCACTGTCACTGGGTGATTTGCAAAATGTTTATCAACAGCATCAGTGTCTTGATCATCTCCGTAAAATGCATCATGCACATATTGTAACCTTGTCACAATCGGATTCGGAGAATCCTTCAATTCAATTAACTCCAAACGGACGGAATCTTATCGATGCTGTTAAAGATGATCGCCTTTATCAGGAATTCAAAAAAGAAATCAATGAAAAGTATCCAATCTATACAGTCGAAATTTTTGCTTATGGACTGTTTGCATACCGTTCTACACGATATGGACTCTAAGAATGCACTGTCGTTGCATTCTTTTTTTTGTCTTTAAAGGAATAATACATTTGAATTAGGACGAAAGAAATTACTGCCGGAACTACCCAAGCCAAACCCTGTCCATTTAGCGGGACTCCTTTCAAAAGCGATCCATTCGTAAACACATACACATCAATGATTGAAACCATCGACATTAAGGTCGTGACACCAATTGTTGCTTTATATACTGAATGCTTGAGATCCGCAAACAATTCAAGAAAGTTCAATACAATAAGAACCATGGCAATTGGATAGATTGCTTCCAATAAAGGAACTGATATCTTTAAAATCTTACTTAACCCTAAATTTGAGGTAATAAAACTCCATATTGAAATCGCAATAACCCAATTTTTATATGAATACCTTGTTTTCGATGAAAAATACTGGCTGCACGACGTAATTAACCCCACCGAAGTTGTAAGACATGCTAAGGTAAAAATGATTGCTAATAAAAGAACCCCAACTGGTCCAAAAATATGCGTGATGATATGCGCAAGGGTTTGTGCGCCGTGTTCTGAATAACCGTATGCATGACCACTAAGCGCACCTAAATAGGCAAGAGATCCGTAAACAATCATCAACAAGACCCCTGCAAATAAACCGGATCGAACGGTATTTTTTACGACATCTGATTCTTCCGTTATTCCAAGACTTTGAATGATTTGCGCAATGACAAGTCCAAAGTTTAAAGCAGCAATGGTGTCCATCGTAAGATAACCATCAAGAAAGCCTTGAACAAGAGGTGTGGTTTGATAGTTTCCAATTGGTGTCGTAAAACCATCAAACGGTTTTATAAAACTTCCTACAAACACAATAACCATAAGCACAAGTAAAAGGGGTGTTAGGACTTTCCCCATTCGATCTACCAATTTCGTCGGATTTTTAGAAATAAAATACGCAATCGTAAAAAAAACAAATGTAAATAAAAATAAACCAATTTGCTGATATCTTGCCAAAGAACCCAAGAAGGGTGCTACCTCCATTTCAAAAGGCAGACTTCCCGCTCTTGGAATTCCTAAAAGCGGTCCAATAGAAAGATAAATTAAAAACGTAAAAACCAATGCAAATTTAGGGTGAACTTTTGATGCAAGAGGAAAGAGGCCTCGATGCTTTGATATGGCAATCACCGCAAAGATGGGAAAACAAACCGCAGTAATATAAAATCCTGCTAAAGACAACATTGTGTGGGATCCGGAAGATTCTCCGAGAAACGGTGGAAAGATTAAGTTTCCGCACCAAAAAACAATGAAAACAGTGTTAATGAAACAAATAATGTATTTTTTCGAGATAATTTCTGCATATACTTCTCCTTAATTCATAAAATAATCGACAAAAAAAACTCATCCACAAGGGACGAGGTTATCGCGTTACCACCCAAATTCCATACAAAGTATGGCTCTCAACGTACATAATAATACGCGTTTCGGGTAACGGGGAACAGCCGGTATCACTTACTTATTTCAGCAATACATCTAAGTGATGATTTTCAGATACTCTTGAATCATTGACTCTCAGCTAATGTCAACTCTCTGTGCACGCAACAAGTATAGTACTCCTTCACTATCGTAGATTTATTTTCATAATAATAATCAATCTACGGTGGCTTGTCAATACATAATCTCTCAAAAATATTTATTGATGTTTACGACGAGAATCCAAGAACATCAAGAATCCCATTACAATCATCACAAATACAAACCCTGGAAGATCAGACGCACGACCTGTTGAAGGTAAATGACTTTCATCGTTTACACCATTGTCATCTGAATTTGATGTTTCATCGCCTGCACTTTCATTTGTGCCAGGCTTTTCATTCGGCGTTTCTCCAGGTTTTTCTTCCGGTTTTTCAGGTGTGATACCACCATTACTATTTTGATCTTCTTTTATCAATTCTATGGTTTGAGTACGTGTTTGACCATTTTGGGGATTTAGATCAAATGACAGTGTTTTTATATTTGATGCCGAGCGCATCAACATGTTTTGATCATTTAATGAAATTCCAACGTCAATCGTATCAACAGATTGCGATGGATCACTAACACTTACAGTTAGCTTTCCATTTTCATAACGGAAAAGATAAGAACCAGGTTGAAGGTTTAATGAACGAATTGGTAAGCCTTCAATATCAAGATTTAGGTGATCTTCCTTAAAGACATTCACCGCAATAATCTGTTGTTGTTCATCATATGCTGCGTGCATTGACGCATCATTTCTTAAAATATGAATTGGATTTTCTTGACTCAATGATGCTGTTTCAGCTTGTTGTACTGCGGTAAGATCATGACAGCGTAGGATGCATTATCTGCATGAGCTGAATGATTTTGTCGAATGGATACGAAATCATTTTCATACTCTTTATCATTACCAAACAAGGTATTAATCGATTGGTAGGTTCCTTTACGCGTTTCATATTCAAATGTAATAGGTGCCTCTTCTAAGAATACATAGCCAACAGCATCATGATAATGACTGGATTCATAATGAGCCCACATATTTGGTGTGACGGTCATTTCATGTTGTGAATCGGTCAAGACTTTACCATTAATTGAGAATTGATCTCCAAGACGTGTATCGATGATGCGATTTTCAAAAATCGTTTCAATCGTGTCTGGTGAAGTTCCATGAATGTTACTTCCCATTAAAATTACTTTATCGTCTAAGAAAAGATAGGATTTCTGTGCAGTAAGATCTTGTTGATTGAAGTTAGATTTATCGAGCTTCATTACTGCAGCACCATTAGCACCTTGTTCAACCCCACCAACAAAACTTTGGGGTGATAGCAATCGTTCTCCACTGCTTAAGGCGAGTTCACGCGTATCCAATGTTACACCTGGTAAACGATATGGATTCACAGTTGGCCAATAACTGACTCCGAACTGGCGATCATCATGGGTATAGAGGTAATACATACCATCTCCGGTATACCACCCTTGCCCATTTTCACCACTGAAGGACTCAAAATTAGCAATACGATTGGAGTACATACTCAATCCGAGTGTATAACGATCATGATGTACGGCAACACGATCCATCGCAGAGAAAATTGACACTTTCTTTTCAAGTTCAACAGGATCACGATCTGCACTTAATGCTTTTGTGATCTGTTCTGCATGTTTCATATCACGCACATGATCGAGTGGATTAATGGCTTCTTCGATTTTCGGATACCAAAGCGCTGTGACACTTTCCACCTTATCTCTAAATAAGTCAGGGGCAATCTCACTGACAAACAGAAGGTTACCGAGCATGCTGAAGCCACCACCATATGCACTGGAGGACTTCATAAGTTCAGGAGCACGCGACATTCCGCGTCCTTGAACCATTGCCATAAGTTGTCCTTCATGGAGCATACTGATAAATCCACGTTCTAATACAGGGAATAACGTTTGGTATGTTGATTCATCCAAATGCCATGGACTTGGTTGTAATAGCGTTACAAGGCTTGATACCCCTTCTAAATAAACGGAACCGTATCCGCCTGTATAGGGAATTGTTTTATGTTGAACCATTGATCCATCTTCATAGATACCATCTTCCGATGTCGCAAGTTCAAATAAAGGAACTAAATCGTTTTGAAGTCGCTCTAGCTTGGAAACATCTTCACTTAATAAAGCGGTTCCTAACAAACTCATTGCTAAATCCGTACGGTTTGCTCCAGTCCCAATATCGCCCTTTTTACTCATCTGGTCAACTGCATTCGGTACATAGCTTGCCACAACCGCTTCTAACGCCTCAAGGCGTTGATGAGGAAGATAGTCTGCAAGTAAGATCAAACTATCGGTAATTGCTTTGGCACTACCAATTTGATAATCCCACCAATTTCCTTCAAAGACCGATTGATTTCCGTTATAATTAAAGACTTTATAAAGGTGTTCCATACCCGAAACAATTTCTTCATAAACATCTCGTTGTTGATAAAGAGCCGATTCTGGCATTTGATATGCAAGTACGACTGCTTTAAGATTACGGAATTGTTTTGTCATATTCGAAGATTTTGTAGCACTGGTGTTCTCCCAAAGATCTTCACGATAATCATTTGTTTTTTTCATACTACGATAGAGTGATTCGCCTTCACGAATAACTTTATCTTTAAATGAATCTTTAAGAGAACTTGAGATACTGCTATCACCAATATAGCGCGCTTGCCACTGATGAATCATCGATTGCATCGCTTCATTTTTTTCAGTCGCTATAACTTCTACATGAATCGTTTTTAAAAGTCTTGTTCCTGAGAAAATTTGAATCTCGGTTACCCCTTGTTTTTGCGGTAACAGTAATCCTTCTTCCGTTACATTCACGATTTTTTGATCTTTAGAAATAAATGTCAAATCACGATAGTTAGCATGACGGGGTGTTAATTCAAACTCAATGAAATACCGTTGATTTTCATCAATTTTAAGATTGTCTGATGCAACTGAAAGAGACTGAATCGGTAATGAGGTCGAATTCAAAACCGTCACGGTTACTTCATCATAAACACTTGGATCAAATGCAGATCGAACTTGAACTTTTGCGATTCCCGGTTTTAAACCAACAATCGATCCTTGATCAACAGTTACAACGGACGGATCACTGGATGACCACTCTAAAGTTTTTTGATTGATTGTCTTAGGCTCTGTGGAAACCGGTAAGAATATTTTTTGATTTAATGCCATTTCAAGAGCATTCGTATCCAATTGAATGGATGTTGCTCCAATTGGCTTTTCATAAAGCATTAAGTCATCAAGGAAGTAAGATCCTTTCGTATTATGCATCCGGAACACCGGTAAAATCTGTGTCGTTTTATCATCAGTTGTGAATTCCACTTTAAAACGAACCCATTGATCGGAAGCATTAATGGTATCCGCATGGACTACACCTGATAATTTGTTGGCAGCATAACCATCAACTTGTAAATTAATACGAGCTTGAGCTGCATTCAACGTTTCAAGGTTTTCAGATTTAAACCATCCCTCATACACATACGTTGTCTCAGGTTTCACATCATAACGTTTTTGCGGTTTAAAGAAACTTAAAGCACTTTGATCATTACGCTCAAGATTGATCTTCACAGCATACGATCCATCTTTAACATCCGATTTAACCATTTCCGCACTGTAGTACGATGCATCGAGGTTTGAAGATTTATAGCGTTCAAAAACCCATGATTCAGGTTTTAAATCTTGATCCCACAAACCAACATCCTGATGCCAATTGATTTGACTTGTGTTGCCTTTATTTGGAGCCTTAACGAGTTTTTCAAAACTACCATTTTCTAAAATATTTACGGCAAATAAGTTTGTATCTTTCGGTGCACGTACACTTACATGAATCGTTTTACTCAAACCACTTTTAGAGTCGAATACTGTAATCACACTGTTTCCCTCTGAAACTGCAGTCACAATCCCTTGAGCATCAACGGTTGCGATACCGAGATCACTGGATGACCACTCCAAACGATCTACAGGATAATCACTGGGTTCCACAATCGGTTTAATGCTGGCTTGATCTTGAGGTGCTAAAGTCATTGCATCCTGCACCACATCAAGACTTGTAAGCTTAATATCCGAAGCAATTTCTTTTTCCTGCAATGAAATATTTTTAATTGAATACGATCCTTTTATAAATGAAAATTTAAATACGGGTAAAAAGTCTGTTGCGGATTCAATTTTAAATTCATGCTCGAAGTCAGTCCACGTGGACGCTTCAGGAAGTTCAAATTCTATTGAAGGTTTGATGATCGTATTTTGATTGTATTGATCAATGGTTAAATTGACGGAAGTGGGTTTTCCGTTTGCAACGATACTAAAATCAGTTTTATACGATCCTTTCACAATATAGGTTGTATTCGGTTTTGCCTTGATTTTTTTCTCGGGTTTGAAAAAAGACATTGGGGTTTGGTATTGACTGTTTGAAGAAACAGTCACCACACCTTGATTTAAATCTGCCTTATATTGAGAACGATCAAGGGATGAACCACTATAACGTTCAAACATCCACCCAAGTGGCTTTAGATCATTGGTCCAAAAGCCAATGTCTTTATTGTTTGTTTTATTACTTTCATCTATGGGCACAACATTTTCGGTCAATAAAAAATCAGAATTGACAAAATACTCATCTGCTGAAGCGGGTTGCCCAACATCCAACGCTTCGATACGTTGTTGAGTTGGGAACAACGTAATCGTAAGAAGCAGCGTGAGTAAAAACATAACGGTTTTTCTCATAAATGTAACCTCTTTCTTTTCAAGGTGATTATAAGGTAAACCGGTTATTTTGTCAATTACTTTTAACATTAATCATTAAAAAACAGATTCTTATCGAATCTGTTCGTTTATTTTATTTTTAGGTATGTTCGAAATCCACGTGCTGCATAATAGGAATCTGCACCATTATGATAAATAAAGACTGTCCCATAACGATAATCTCCAAATATTGCGCCTCCACGATCACGAATGTTTTTTGGGGTCTTAAGCCATGATGATGTTTTCTTATCGACCACATCATAGGTTTGTAGAAATTGGTACAAGTCCTCATCCAACAATGCAACCCCTGCTTCATGCGCAATTTGAACTGCACTACCGCTTGGTTTGTTCTTTTTACGTTGTTCTAATGCTAAAGCATCATAACACAAGCTACGACGCCCAGAAGGACTCTCTGGGGCACTATCCATATAGAGCCATGAATGCTCTTCTACAACGAATAAATCTGGTTCTCCCTTCGTTTCTTCCATCCACATTAATGAATCCACAAATTGCGAATTGGATGAGATCACATCCAAAACATCATCCCAAACAATTGTTGGATGACGGTGTTCATTCATTTCAAAACGTTCTTGTAACGTTACAAACAATTCTTGTTGGTTCATGCCATACTCCCTCTATCCTTGTTTCATATCTTGATAATACATTAAAACCGATTTACGCGTAATAATTCCCATAAACTTATTACGGTCATCCACAACAGGAACAAAGTTTTGATCTAAGATCCGATCTAAAACATAACTCAGATCGACATCAATGGTCACGGGTGGATTCCAAGAATGACGCATAATATCTTTTAAATACCCTTCTTCAACATCTTTCATATCGGTAATTTTTTCATGAATTAAATACCAAAGAAAATCCCCTTCATTAATGGTTCCGTAAAATTGACCATCTTCTGTAATGACTGGCATTGCGGTATAACCATGAAATTTCATCTTTTCCAATGCTTGCCGCACACTAGCGGTATTGGTAATATAGCCAATCATCCGTTTGGGTTTTAATAAAAATGCAATACTTGTATAAGGTGCTTCATTTAAATGTTTTGAATTAATATTATTTAATGTTGTCATAGTCCCATCCTTTTACATGCTTATTTTACCATGACTTCCAAAGACGTCTGTCAAATCACATAACATTACACATTCCGCTTCAAGATTGCATCCATCCAAAGGGGTGCATACGCTGACGTACACCCCTTAGAAACTTTCATCTCTTTATAGACACCACATGCTTCACCAATCGCATACGCGCGATCCACAAATTCAGGATAGCCAAAGCCGATTCCACACAACGCACGATTCATCATCCATTGCGTTAAAGGTTGTGCCTGCTCTAATTGCATTTCAATTTCATCAAGAACATGTATGAGCTCATCCTTGGATTTTTGCTTACGTTTAATGGCATCCACGACAAAGGTCCAATACGCCCGACCAAGTCGATCTTCCGACTCACTCCTTAAGCGTTCAATCCCTCCATCTTTATCCTTTGAAAAAACAAGACAGCGAAAAATTAAATCTTCTTGAAGCGTCATGACGCGCACCTCATTTAAGAATTGAAACACCGTCGGTTCATCCAGTTTGTTGGGATCAAAAAGAAGCACAGCGAGCAATTGATAATCAATAATCCCTGACTTCCATAGGCATCGTGCCAACTCGTGTTCAAGCCCGATTTCTTTTGCCAGTTTACGGATAACGCCTAAAGGAATTCCCACCGTATTATCATCAGCGCCTTGTTTGATTAAAGTTTTACGACGACTCTCATTTTGAAAACGCTCCAAATCCAATACCACCGATTCATATGTCCATGATTTCATGCCATCACCTCTCTTCTCATTATAACGATGTATTCAACATTTGAAGCGTCAAACGACCATCACACCTTTCACTTGATTTATTTTTACAAAGACGTATGCTTATTAAAAAAGGAGTTTTTATGTCAAAAAATATGAAACGCATTCTAGTTGGTATCCTTTGTGTATGCTTGGGTTACCTTTACGTTCATGCACAAGCACCTTCCCTTACTAACTATACAGTGAAACATCAACCAGGGATGACACATGAAACCATGAATGCATGGCTCACAGGCTATATACAAGCGCATCAGTCACGATGGAATCAAAACAATCCGTTGATTGATTTTACGATTGAATCGTTGGAACCTGTTGAACCCATCGGCGAAGATGAAGGTTGGTTGATTTTTGACGTAACGTTTACCGTTGAAGCAGGAAGACGTCCGGACAAACTCTTTCAAACACTACCCCTTCAAAATAATAACCACTACACATACCACCTAATTCTATATATGAATGTTGAAAACAATGTACTTAAATACCAAAATGATATGACAGAAAAAACGTATCGGGAACAACACTTCCCTACGACACCCAGTTATGAATCCGATACGCAAGCATCGTTTTACGATGATCAAAATATGTTTCTCCGTATCCGTGAAAACGAAAACAAGCCTTGGATCGAAACACCCATCGCGTCTGCAGACTTCACAACATCCTCTCAAGGTCATTTCAAAAATGACAAACGAATATTCAGTTTTAAAAACCATCATGAAGTTTTATATCAAAAAGATGGGAATGTGATTGTGGGTGGAACGGTGGATGGTGGAACAACGTGGTCCTCAACAGCAATCTTTGATGAGCCGCCTTTATCCATCATTACGGCAGGCTATCTTGATTTTGCGGGCGAGACCGGGATACTCGCATTATCCAGTCATGTTGCATTAAACGCAGAAATTGTAAGTTATCATTATACCTTGGACAATGGCCAAACATGGACTTCACAACACATACCAAACTATACCCATAAGATTACGGATGCATCCCTAAGTGACTCTAAAACACTATGGGTAACCCAACCCAATTCACCACACCTTTATCGAAGTCTTGATTAGGGTGAAACATTTACTGAGGTTGCCTTACCCACTCAAACGCTCAACGATACATCAATTCGCTGGAATGATATCTTTATTCAAGCAACAGCACCACAACGCGTGGATCATCAACTCAAAGTCCGCATCACCCAAAATAACGGAGACTACCGTCAGAATGCCGATGCAATCTTTATCAGTAACGATAACGGTAATACCTGGAACTTTAGTGAATACATCATTCCTCAAAAAGTATTTTTCAAATAAAAAAGACACCCGGTATTCAAATACCGAGTGTCTTTTTAAAACATTATCCAAAGAATGTGAGGAGTAATCCTGCAGCAACTGCAGAACCAATTACACCTGCAACATTCGGACCCATTGCATGCATGAGTAAGAAGTTTGAAGGATCTGCTTTTTGCCCTTCAACTTGAACAACACGTGCTGCCATTGGAACCGCAGAAACCCCTGCAGCCCCAATCATTGGGTTAATCTTATCTTTTATAAAGAGATTCATTATTTTAGCAACAATAACCCCTGAAGCGGTTCCTACCGCAAAGGCTACAAGTCCTAAAGCAATGATCCCTAAAGTTTGTGTATTAAGGAAGGTTTCAGCATTCGCTGTCGCACCAACTGTCATTCCTAAGAAAATTGTGATGGTATACATCAATGGATTCTTAGCCGTTTCAACAAGATTTGGAACAACACCGACTTCTTTTATTAAGTTTCCAAACATCAACATCCCTACAAGAGGTGCTGCACTTGGAACAATTAAAGACACTAAGATCGTTACAACAATCGGGAAGAGAATTTTTTCTTTTTTAGACACTTCACGAAGTTGAACCATTTTAATTTCGCGCTCTTCTTTTGATGTTAGCGCACGAATAATAGGCGGTTGTATGACGGGTACAAGCGCCATATAGGAGTAAGAAGCAACAGCAATTGGACCTAATAGATGCGGTGCCAATTGGCTTGTTAAGTAGAGCGCTGTAGGTCCATCAGCGCCCCCAATAATTCCAATACTGGATGCTTCCATCACATTAAATCCAAGTGCAATCGCACCTAAAAACGCAAAGAAAATACCAAACTGTGCCGCAGCACCCAGGATTAAATTTTTAGGGTTTGATAGGAGTGGACCAAAATCAGTAGCCGCTCCAACCCCCATAAAAATCAGTGGTGGAAATAGACCAAGGTGAACCCCTTGATAAAGAAGGTTTAAGACACCCCCTTCTTCCATAACCCCTGATAACGGTAAGTTTGCAAGCAACATACCAAATGCAATAGGAATCAATAAATAAGGCTCATAGCCTTTTTTAATCGCAAGAAATAACAGTGTGCACGCGATTAGAATCATAATAAATTGTCCCAAAGTCATGGCCGCAAAACCCGTTTGATTAAGAAAATCAAATAGTATGTTTAACATATCTTAACCTCGGTAGGTCAACAAGTCTTGACCATTATCGACGACTTGTTTCTCAGAAACAAGCACTTGATCAATCACACCATCCTGATCGGCTACAATTTCATTTTCAAGTTTCATAGCTTCAATAACCATAACAGGTTGTCCTTTTGAAACGGATTGTCCCGGTTTCACAAGAACACTCAGTACTGAACCTTGAATGGGTGCTTTCAATGCAGAACCAGAACCGCTTGATGCGATGGGTGTTGAGGCTGTTGGCTCAAAATCTCCAACTTTTTCAATTTCAACCTCATAAACTTTTCCATCTACAGATACTTTATATTTTTCCATTCATATCTCCCTTCTACTTAACTCTCTTAATTGATTTAATACGAATATTTTGAGCTTCATTTCCTTGAGCTAAACAACTTACGACCAGTTTCGCAACCAGACGGTGTTCTTCATCGTTCTCGTCGACGCCATGTTGTATTGGCGCTTCCGGTTTATCAAATTTTGATAAAACTGCCGTAAAGCCTTGAAGTACAAGCGCTAAGAGTAAAAGAATTACAAATACGACAAGCATCGAAAATAAACTCACGGTTAATCCATCTAAAAATGTAAAGGTTGGAATCATATTGTTTCCCCTCCATCAAACATCTTAAACTCGATAACATCAGGACGTGCTTTCGGTTCTTCACCTTCTAAAATAGCATTTTGCGGGAAAAGAATATAGGATAATACTTCCTCTTCCAATGCTTCCCGTCCTAATTTCGCTTCTAGTTCGACTTTATTTGCTTCAAAGACACTTGGCATGGATTCCACAGGTTGCTTTTCAACACGTTTTTCATCCTTCAAAATAAGATTGATTACATCTTCATTAACTGGTCCTGGGAATGTGCCATAAAGTCCCATTGCATAGTCTTTAATCTCCTTAGGTACCATTTTATAACGTGTTCCTGTTAATACATTTAATACCGCTTGTGTCCCTACCATTTGTGAAAGTGGTGTTACTAACGGTGGGTAGCCCAAATCTTCACGAACTTTTGGAATTTCTTTAAGAACCTCTTCGTAACGATCGGATGCTCCTTGATCTTTTAACTGACTCATCAAATTACTGAGCATTCCGCCCGGTACTTGATAGGTTAAAATATTGGGATTAATCATTAATGCTTTCGCAGGATATTGACCACTTGCAATGTATTTAGTTGCAAGTTCATTTGCTTCTTCGTATGCGCCTTGTAAGGCTGTGTGTGTAATTGTTGTTTCACGATTTGTAACATGTGCTGTTTCAAGCAATGTTTCCAATGCGATATGGGATGTCCCATTTGAAAACGGTGAGATACAACCATCCACAATATCGACGCCTGCCTTCATCGCTTGTTCAAAAACAAGACTTGATAGACCGGTGGTTGCATGTGAATGAAGGTTAATTGGAACATTAAGTTCATCTTTTAAACGTTTTACAAGTTCAAAGGTAACGTCCGGTAATAAAATCCCTGCCATATCTTTGATACAAATAGAATCAGCTCCAGCATCTACCAATTGTTTTGCATATGTAACATAATAATCAATATTATGAACGGGACTTACCGTATAAGAAATTGCACCTTGACAGTGCCCACCATGTTTTTTTATAAAGTAAATTGCATTCTTAACATTTTCGATATCATTCAAAGCATCAAATACACGAATGATATCAATACCATTTTCAAGACTTAAACGAATAAAGCGTTCTAAAGTATCGTTATCATAATGGTGATATCCTACAATGTTTTGACCTCGTAACAACATTGAAAACGGTGTATTGGGTGCAACACGTTTCATATCTCTTAAATTTTGCCATGGACTGCGTTTAAAGAAACGAAGCGCACCATCAAATGTGGCCCCACCCCAAACTTCAAGTGCATTCAAACCAACTTTGTCCATCTCGGCTAAAATTTTAAGGATGTCTTCATGTTCCATACGGGTTGCAAGTAACGATTGATTTCCATCACGTACCGTTACATCATTAATTTTAATTGTTTGCATAGATTTCCTTTCTGAACTATTGGATTACGGAATGAAAGAGAGACTTTATAGCCTCTCTCTTTCCATCATTCATTACATAAAGATTGAGAATAATATGGATCCAATGATGAGCACGATCGCCCCACCCAGACGGGAGGATAATTGTGCGTAAGCCATAAGACCCATACGGTCTCCAGCTCCAAGAACAGCAAGGTCACCAGAACCTCCACGGTTTGCCATACATAAACCAGCTGTAATCGCTGCATCAATTGGGTAGAATCCTACAAACCAACCAACGATTGCGGAACCAAGTGTTGCACCTACAACAATTGCAAGAGCAAGAATGACATTACTGAATGATAATGCAGCTGCAAGTTCTCCAAGGTCTAAATCAACACCAACTCCAACCATGATAATTAATACAAGGTATTTTGAGAAGAATGATTGAAGACGTTTTGCACCTTCACGAATATTTTGAGGAACAACACCTGTTGCAGCTAAGATAACCACAAAGATAATCATGTAAGCAAGGTTATGAATCTTAACCCCAAAGATACTTGGTAAGATTAGTTTACTCATTAAGAATCCAAAACCAAAGCAAGCAAGACATAATACAAGTCCAGCAGCAACATCTTGAAGTGTTGGATCATATTTTTCATCTTCTTTAACAAGTTCTTCAGATTCATTACGTAAGATTGTATTCTTGTTTCCGGTTAAATTAGGACGTAATTCACCAAGACGGTCAAGTAATGATGCCATCATGATTGCAAAGATATTTGCGACTGTAAGAATAATGATTGCGAATTGGTAGTAGTTTTCACTTGGAAGACCCGTAACATCCGCATACATTTGTGATAGTGGGACTGCTCCACCACCATTACCACCACCCATTACAGGCAGAACGTAGTTTAAGATAATATCTTGTGGTGCTTTTCCAAATAGAAGTCCCACAACAGCTGCAAGTAAGAATGCGCCTAACAGCCCTCCAAGGATTGCAGGAATGTACCCTACAAAACTCTTAAGTAAAACTTTACGATCAAGTGATAAAACACTACCAGTAATTAATACAATAATAAATAAGTTTAAGAAGTTTACTTTTTCTGTAAAGTTTCCAATTGATTCGACATATACTTCTGGAAGAATGTTGAAGTATACCATTGCGGATGTTCCCAAGAACGCAAGAACAATTCCTCCCCCAACATATTTATTCCAAATTGGGATACGTTTTCCAATTTCATAAAGTGGAATACCGATTGTAAACATAACTAATAATGTTGCTGGCATATCGGTTCCGAAGGTTTCTGTAAAAATTCCAAGTGCACCGATTGCAAGGATTGCTAGCATAATTGGCCATTGAATCCCGTAAAACTTAAGTTGTTTTTTCTCTGACATAATGTCCCCCTAGATGTTTTTTACTTGACGAATCACGTCAATAAGTGTTCCATCGCGATATTCTACTAATGCTACGACTTTATCCTCAAACTCAATGTCTGCAGGTTCCCCTACAATGTCGTAAGCCATATCACGCAACGCTTCAATTGTAACTAATGGTAAATCTGTTTTCTTTAGTGCTTCAAGAATATCAGGTCTTGCTGGATTAACCGCAACCCCATAATCGGTAACAAGAATATCAACACTTTCTCCTGGTGTTGTTACGGATGTTACAGATGTACGTACAGTCGCCAAACGACCACGAACTAATGGTGAAACAATAATACAGCACTTCGCACCTGCTGATGTATCAACATGGCCACCTGGTGCTCCTTGAATGGTTCCATCGGAACCAACAACAACGTTAACGTTGAAATCAACGTCAATTTCAAGTGCTCCTAGAATTACATAATCTAATTTATTAACATATGCACCTTTATTTAAAGGGTTTGCATATTCTGAAGTTGAAATTTCAAAATGATTTGGTGTTTCATGCACTGATTCAACACTTGCGATATCAAAATCTTGTGTATCTGCAATTGCATGAATATAACCTTCTTTAAGCATATCAACCATTGGTTTAACGATACCACCTAAAGCAAAACTCATTTTAATATCTTGTTCTTGCATCGGTTGTTTTAAGAATTGTGTTACCGCTAAACTTGCACCACCAGCTCCAGTTTGGAAGGAGAAGCCGTCTTTAAACCATGGCGTGTTTACAACACATTTGGTTGCATATTCTGCAACCATTAATTCTCGTGGATCTTGTGTCATACGAATTGCATTTCCTGCAATTTTTGATGAGTCTCCAACTTTATCAACCTCAACAACATAATCTACATCAATTCCTTTAATTGAATATGGATTATTTGGGTAAGGTACAAGCGTATCTGTAATCACGACAACTTTATCAGCACAACGTGCATCCACATCAGAGTAGCTAAGAACACCACAATCTGCTTTTCCACCTTTACCCGAAGCGTTTCCGTATACATCACTTGTTGGTGCCCCAATAAAGGCAACATCAATTTTAACTTGTCCGGTTTCAATAGCGCGAACGCGACCACCATGTGAACGAATTAATGCTGGATTCTTAAGTTTTCCGGCAGAAATTGCATCCCCAATTTCATCACGAACACCTGAAGATGAAATGGTTGTAATCGTACCATCTTCAATTAATGGAACAATTGAAGCATGTGCTTTCCCTAAAGAAGAAGCGCAAAGATAGAGATCCTTAATTCCCATATCTTTAATTACTTCAAAGACCATTGCCGCAATGTAATCACCATTTCTAAAGTGGTGATGGAATGAAATACACATACCATCTTTAAGCCCTACTTTTTCAATGGCTTCACGAATGGAAGCTAAAACTTTTGAATCATGTGGGTCTACTTGAGCTTTAATGGTTGGTGCAGCTTTTGTATACTCATAATTATCACGATAATATTGACCTTGGAAGGCTTCAACACCATCTACTAGAAATTCATCAGGAATTATACGATTTACTTTGTTTTTCATATTAAATCCCCCTTATATACGCCTGCTGCTTGTGCGAGTTCAAGGGTACGTTTCGCCCCTTCAACATGGGCAACGTCAACCATTTGTCCATCAACAATAAGAACTCCAATACCTTTGGCAGCACTTTCCTTAACACCTTCTACAATATGTAGAGCATGTTCAATTTCTTTTTGTGTTGGTGTAAAGACTTTATGGATTGTTGCAATTTGTCTTGGTGATATAATTGACTTCCCATCAAATCCCATGTCTTTAACCAATCGTGTTTCTTTTTCAAGACTCTCAAAATCACTTAAATCTGTATGAACCGTGTCAAATGCCATGATTCCCGCTGCACGTGCCGAGATCACAAGCATTGATCGAGCCATGAAAAGCTCTTCCCCAGTTTTTGTACGTGTAGCGCGCATTGTACGGGTAAAGTCTCCAGCACTTAATGCAACCCCCATCGTACGTGGGCTCGCTGTACAAATTTCATAAGCGTTGATCACTCCAAGTGGTGATTCAATGGCTGCCATTAACATTGTTGATCCCACTTCACGACCAAATTCTTTTTCTGCTTCCGCCATTAAGCGTTCCACATCATAGATTTCTTCTTTCGTTTCGGTCATCGGTAAACGAATCCCTTCACATCCTCCAGCAATTGCTGCACGAATATCTTCATGATAATACGGCGTTGTTGCGGGATTAATACGAACCCAACGTTCCACACCATGATAATCTACTGATTTTAATGTATGGTAGAGTTGAACACGTGCTGAATCTTTTTCACTTTCCGATACCGCATCTTCTAAGTCTAAAATGACACAATCTGGCTTGTAAACATAAACATCCTTCACAAGTGAAGCACGTTGTGCATTTAAGAACATCATCGTACGTCTAATTCTATTTTTCATAATTTAGACCCCCAAGGTAGGTTCTCTACTGTATCGCTTGCACGAAGAACAGCAGTTTGTACGCGTGCTTTGATTGTACAATCTAAAGCACCTTGATCTTGAACGACAATTTTCGCATCCTTGACTTCCAATGTGTCTAAGACTTCATGAACCGTTTCAAGAATCTGAGCGCCATATTGTTTAATGACACTACTGTTTAATTCTACAGAGACTCCATCTGTAGAAGGTTCCACCATAACTTGTACATCACTTGATTCCAATGTACCAGCTATTGCGCTGTGTTTTATTTCCATCTCTTTTCCTTCCTCCTATATCACAAACATCACACTTGTAACATAGGTTCCTGTACTTAATTAATACCATATGGCAAACGCTTACATCAAGGGTTCAGGTCCTTAAAGAACATTCAAAAAACACTT
Organism: Erysipelothrix piscisicarius; assembly: GCF_003931795.1. Taxonomy (NCBI): domain Bacteria; kingdom Bacillati; phylum Bacillota; class Erysipelotrichia; order Erysipelotrichales; family Erysipelotrichaceae; genus Erysipelothrix; species Erysipelothrix piscisicarius. The sequence continues at coordinate 1,278,012 of NZ_CP034234.1, forward strand.
ATGAAACAATTCTTTGGTATGCTATTATTGAATTGTGAAGAAAAGGAGATTATTATGATTAAAAAACTCTATATTAAATCCAATCCACGGGTAAAGGAAGAATGGTTAAACCTTTTAATGCAAGAGGGCATCCGAGAAGAGTCTACATTAGAAGAGACATACGGATATTATAATGATGCGGATGAATTGATTGCGACCGCATCACGTTATCAAAATGTCATTAAATGTGTTGCTGTTGACGCCACCCATCAAGGGGGTTCCTTGTTTAATGAAATTATTTCTCATGTCATGAACCAAAATGTTCAGGAAGGTTATTTTAAACATTATGTTTACACAAAACATGGGTGTAAGAAAGGGTTTGAGTATTTGGGATTCCATGAAATTGAATCGGTAGATCATACCTTAGTTTTTATGGAAAAAGCCATCACCGGATTTGATGCTTTTATTAAAAATCTTGAATCAATAAACCAAAACAAACCCAACACGGCTGCAATCGTGATGAATGCAAACCCATTCACTCTGGGCCATCAATTTCTCCTAGAAAAAGCTGCTTCAGAAAGTTCCTTTGTTTATGTATTTGTTTTAAGTGAAGAAATGAGTGCTTTTAAAGCAGCCCAACGCATTGAACTTGTACGTCAAGGAACATCTCACCTTGATAATGTAAAAGTGCTGCCTACTGAGAATTATATGGTTTCCAGTGCAACCTTCCCCTCTTATTTCTTGAAAGAAGATGATGATGTAACCTTTGTGCAAGCACGCCTTGATGCACGTGTATTTGCCCATCACATTGCTCCAGCCCTAAACATTACGAAGCGCTATGTTGGCTCCGAGCCCTTCTCAAATGCCACAAACCTCTATAATGAAGCGTTGCAAGCAGAGTTTAAGGGAAAACGTGATTTAGAGATCATCGATCGCATCGGAAATGATGAGAGTATTATTTCCGCAACCAAAGTACGATCACTGCTTGCAGAAGGAAACCTTGAAGCGGTTCAAAAATTTGTACCTAAAACAACTTACGCCTTCTTTGAAAGCGACGAAGGAAAACAGGTAATCGCCTCCTTAAAAGGAGCGCTGTGAATGAATGAGGTTTCGTTAGAAGCAATGCTGACAGCGCGCGAAAAACGCGCTCAAACCATCCAAGCGTTGAAACAACAATTCCCAAATCAAACCATAATTAGTTTTAAACTCAATATACCTGGTCCCATAAAATCAACGCCCGATTATCAATGGGCATTCAAACAAGGTCTCATTGAACTCGACCAGATTGCAACGTGTTATGAGTGCCAACTTAATAATCATACCGGACCTGAAGCGTATTATATGAGTCATCTTGGACCCGATTCAGTCAAGAAAAGCATGGTTATGATTGAGGATACACATCCTCTTGGTCGTCTTTTTGATCTTGATGTTGATGGTAAAAGTCGTAAAGATCTTGGACTTCAACCGCGAAAATGTCTTATTTGCGATGATGACGCGCATGCTTGCAGTCGCAGTCGCAAACATACGTTAGAACCGGTAGTCGAGACGATAAACTTGCGCATTAAACATGCAATGAAGAACCAATAAACACTGAAAAAACACCCTATTGTAAACTCTTGGTCTTTTAAAGTTTACAATAGGGTGTTTTTATGTTAATCTTCAATCGCAAAGGAGGATTCTATGAAAACCAAAACAGTCCTTGATTTACTCATTGAAAACCAACATTCATTTATAAGCGGTGAACAGATTGGTGACATGCTGCATATGACGCGTGCTAACGTATGGAAAGAAGTAGATAAGTTACGAAAAAAAGGCTATACCATTCATTCAGTTCGTAATAAAGGGTATCAATATGTTCATAATGCCAACAATTTATCCAGCGCTGCAATCCGTACACATTTAAATCATAGTTTTATTGGAGACATTCACTGTTACGACAGTACCCCTCCCACAAACGCACTTGCAAAAGAAATGATTCCCGAAGGTTTTAAAGAACCGTTTCTAATTGCAACCGACCATCAAAGCGAAGGACGGGGACGTCGGGGACGCTCTTTTTATTCTCCATCCAAAAACGGTATCTACATGAGTCTGGCTTTTGTACCGACATTGACCCTTGAAGATACTCAACTAATCACGATAATTGCAGCACTTGCGGTTAAAGAAGCATCAAGTACGCTTTACCATCTTCACGTTGATATTAAATGGCTTAACGATATCTACGTGCATGGAAAAAAACTTGCAGGAATACTCACCGAGGGTGAAATCATCCTCGAAAGCAATCAATACCGTTATTTAATTCTTGGCATTGGCCTGAATGTATTCCATGACCCAAACCTTCCTGCGGACCTTAATGAGATTTATACATCACTCGATCAATACGTCAACACAGACATTGATCGCAATAAACTCATTGCAACCATCACGGACCGTTTTTTTAGCCTCTACGCTGATTTCCCTCAAAATCGTCAAACCATCATCGACGACTATCGCGCATCATGTTTTATCATCAATCATTATATTTATATCAATCAAGACCTCTCTGAGCGTTTTTGGGTCAAGGATATTGATGAAAAAGGACAACTTATTGTTTGTGACGAATCCCAAAATATCCGCACCTTAAACTCAGGAGAAGTAAGTATTCAAGGAGAAACATATTATGAACGTTAAAGATCTTGCACTCTCATCCCTATTTTCTGTATTTATTATCATTGGATCGATGATTAAAGTTCCAATTCCATATGTACCCTTTACATTGCAAGTCCTTGCGATTTGCTTAAGCGCCTTGCTATTAACACGTAAACAATCCGTCATGGCGATTTTAATTTATATTATGATGGGGCTCATTGGATTACCCGTATTTGCAGGGGGAATGTCTGGCCCAAATATCGTGATGTCACCAACATTTGGGTTTATTCTAGGATTTATTCCAATGGTCTATGTGATTAACACCCTCTACCATAAATTGCCTAAGAATCGTCGTTTTATCGCCTTCGTATCTGGAGAAATCATTCTTTATACTTTGGCTCTTCCAATTCTTTATTTTAATCTTAAAACGTATCACGGTATTACATTACCCATATCAAAATTATTTATTTCATATTGTTTAATGTTTGTTCCTACCGATGTTTTATCCATGACAGTCAGTGCATTCATTACATCCCGTATGCCTGAACACATAAAAAACAAAAAGGATGCCTAATCAGCATCCTTTAATCTTTGGTCTCGATACATTTGAATAAAAATACTTAGTGCAAGCAAATCAGCCGTTCCACCAGGGCTTAAATTCCGTTCGATAAATGCATGATTCATCTGTATTAGGTGCGCATCTAAATCGTTATAATCGCAATGTGCCAAGAATTTACCGTACTCCAACCCTTCAATCCCCCCACGCTTTACCATATTCGTATCATTATTGGATCGCATTAAGGCCAGGAGGGCTTTCTTTCGAGCAACCTCTTGATCATCTTCAGAATCTAAAATTGGTAGTGCAACTTCAAACACATGCGGAATGCCCATCTCTACCTCGCCACGAATGCCGGTAAAGCCATAATCTCGAAACATCCGTTCTCCATGCGTCCTAAATGATGTAAGCGAGGATAATTCAGCTTCCACAAGACCTGCCGTCATGGCTTGAATTCCTTCACGAAGTGTCTTTAAATCAGGTGTTTTGAGATAAGCAATGGCAGCAATGACCACACCATAGAGAAAATTAGCGCCTTTGTGCGTATTGACATTTGAGGTTGCATCAAACATTGCTCTCTCATTTTCAATACCAACCTTTCGAATCACATTGAACAGTTCTGGAAGCGAACCTTGATGCTGCAATCCTGCATCAAAATACGCTTCAAAGCCAGGAACGAGTGCAAAACAACTCTCTATAAACATATTATAATCCATATCGTCATGTGATCCTGAATCTAGAGGATCCACCAACCCTGGTTTCGGATACAAACTGACTTCTAAAATTAATGACTTTAACGCAAGTAAGACAATTTTATTTTTTTTCATATTGTAATTGACGGTCCATTTCTAAGAGAATAAAATCTCGAGATTCTAAGAGATGTTCCGTAATCACCATTTGAACTTGTTCAACATCATTGTTTTTTAAACATCTAAAAATAAGGCGGTGCTCATGCAGCGCTTTAGCACGGCGGCTATCTGCTTTTAATGAAATATCTCGGAAGCGAATGATATAATCTCGAAGACGATTTTGAATCGTCTCCAATCGAGGCATTTCCGCAAATCGGTAAATCATCGTGTTAAACTCTTTCGACATCTCAATAACCTTTTCCACGTCACCAACCGCTTGTGCAGCTTCTGTTTCAATCAGCAATGCTTCCATAACCGCTTCACGTTCTGGTGTCATAAGACGCATCGCATTTGTTGTTGCTAAGATATCTAAAGCAGTACGTATCTGGTAAATCTCGTAAACATCCTCATGGGTAAAGGTTGTAACCACAATACCGTAATTTGGCACATATTGAACAATTTCTTCATTTTGAATGCGGTGCAGCGCTTCCCGAATTGGTGTACGACTTACATTCAACGCTTGTGCGTAATGCTTCTCATTAATCCGTTCCCCCATTGGAATCACTCCATGAATGATTGCAGATCGCAATCCTTCATAAATGATCTGATTTAAGGGAAGATTCTGATTTAAATCAATCATACCAATGACATCACTCATATAATCTCTCATCATTACCTCCTTCTATTCAAATCGCTATTTAAGTCCATTATATGAAGAAAGAACTCAAATGTATACATTATAAACACTTAAAAAAACACTATGAAATCCGTGTGCAATTCGTGTGTCTTATGACCGAAGATTCCATTCATTTTTATTATACCCTAAGATTTTAGACCAAAAAGTGAAAAATTCGTATATATTCATGATATCTTTAGGATTTAGATGTATATTGATCTCTAACAAACAAAAAAAAACACCTAAGATTTGGAGTTGTCAAACAAAAGTAGACATTAATAAAAGACTAGAAACCCTTATCCATTTTATATTGGATAGGGGTTTTGTAATTTAAACAGTAAGCAGGTCTTTCAAAATTGAAATAATGTACATATTCTTCGATAAAATTTTCAAAGTTATCTACGGACCAGTATTGATAATCACACACCATTTCTGCTTTAATCCATCCATTTAATGATTCGATAATTGGATTATCTGTAGGTGTTCCAGCTCGCGACATAGATCTAATTATGTTATAATTTTCATGCGCTTTAGCGAAAGCTTTAGAGTGGTAGACAGCTCCTTGATCTGTGTGAAGAATCGTGGGAGCTGTTTTTTTATTATCCTTAAGTAGCGCAAGGAGATCCTCGAGACACTTGTAGTAAGGCTTAGGATCACCAGTTGTACGCGATAATGCAGAACTGATAATTTCATTGTTAAAGGTATCAACCATTAAAGTCCATTCATAATTAATCCCTTTGTTTCGAATATGTGTCATATCTGAAACAATAATTTCTAAAGGTTTGGTTGCCTCCATTGATTCTTTATAATATTAGGATAAATTCGACTTTGTGTTCCAGGTTTTATAGGAATAGTGTTTAACTTTTGATTTAATCTTTAAAACTTGCAACACTTGTGGATTAAATTATCGGAAAATTCAATCCTAAATCACTTTGCTTTCTCATGACTGCAGCGATATCATGATAACCATAACTTGGAAAACGGCGATGCCAGTCTTTAATCACAAAGCTAAGAATCGCTCTTTTGTTCATAAATATTGAGATCATTCTTATGCTTTAACCACTTGTAATAACCAGATCGGTTCAAATTCATAAATCTAAGAATGAACGTAATCGGATGTTTAAAAGATAAGTCATGTGCTATTTGGAATTCTTGTCTTTAAAGTAACGAACTCCTTGTTTACACCAACTCCTTTCACCTGGTACCTTTTTAATCGTGCAATCTCAATATCTCGTTTTAGAATTTCGAGTTGAAGTCGTTCGATCTCAGTTAATGATTTACTCGTATGAAGCGCAGAAAATGATTTCCTGTCTTTTCTTGTTTTAAACCTCTTACCATCACGCATGAATCGATCAATCCAACCATTAATCGTTCCTTTAGGACTTGTGATAGTTTCGCAGCACTTATATGTTCATCAATATGACGTGTAACGACTTTAATACGATCCTCATAAGTCCATTTATTATTTAATCCACCTTTGGGTCTTCCCATCATTAATACCTCCGTTTTATCTCTGATTTTATTATTACACAAAAAAGTAGACAAGTCTTTTTTACTTGTCTACTTTTAGTTTACTACTCCATAAGATTCAGGTGTTTTTTTGTTTATCTAAGTGATAATAGATAAAATTTTTAGTTAACACGGTTTGCGGTTGTGCCTGTTTCGAGAATTTCAAGCACAGATGTTAAAGCAAATTCCATAATATTACGCACAGAAACATCTGTATAGTGAGCAATATGTGGTGTGAATAAGATTTTTTCGTGATTCAAGACTTCTAAGAATAGTTCATCTTCGATTGTTTGATTTGAGAAATCTTTCGGAATAAATGGACTTTCATTTTCGTAAGTGTCCAATGCAGCACCTGCAAGGTGTCCTTGGTCAAGCGCTTCAATAAGTGCTTTGGTATCTACAACTGATCCGCGAGCAGCATTAATGAAGTATGCATTTGGCTTAAATTTACGGAACATTTCCGCATTAAATTGATGATGGTTGTCTTTTGTTGCAGGAACATGAAGGCTCACAACATCTGACATTGAAACAAGTTCTTCTACTGAATCAACATAAGTAACAAATTGTTTTGCTTCATCATTTTGATATACATCAAAAGCAACAACACGTGCACCAAAAGCGCTGAATAATTCTGCTGATTTACGGCCAATATGACCTGTACCAACAACCCCTACCGTCATTTCTTTTAGAAGACCAGCACGGATTTGTGGTTGCCAACGGAAATCGTGTTGACGTGTTTTTTCCTCAATCACGCGAAGTTTACGAATTAAGCTTAATGCTGAAGTCACACTAAATTCCGCAATGGACTCTGGTGAATAACTCGGAACGTTTGTAATGATTAAGCCATTCTCTGTCGCTAAATCAAGATCATAGTAATCAAAACCTGCACTACGTTGTGCAATTTGTTTAATTCCGTATCCTTTAGAATTGAATACATTTCTGGCTCTAATGCAGTATTTTGGCTTGTTGAGAGACCATCAAACCCTTCAACCATATGGATGTTATCCATTGATAATTGACCTTCTGCCATGGTTACTTCAACGTTGTTACGTTTAGCCCAATCAAGTGTGAGTTCGCGTTCTTCTTCACGAACATTAAAGACGATAAATTTATACATTATGTTTACTCCTTCTCTTAACTATTTGCTTGAATTAAATGTAAAGATTTCATTTTTGTAAAGATCCATTTTTGTAAAGATCGTATGGGTAACCATAGCAATCCCTAATGGAACAACAAGATATTGCACAAGTAAGACAACAATACGTACAACAGGTGTTGCTGTCATAAAGCTATAAGCATTAATTGGACCCGCAAGTCCTGTTATACCAAAGCCAGCGGATGCTGTTGTACCTTGAATTTGGAAAATATAAGCAACAACACCGGTTACTGCCGCATTAATAGCAATTGGTAAAGACATAATCGGATTTTTTAAATAGTTAGGCATAAGCATCTTTGGACCTGCAAAGAAGAGTGCAAATGTTGTCCCTTTGTTATTTACCTTTGATGAACCATAAGCAAGTGTAAATACTGTTGCTGCGATTCCTACGTTTGCTACACCGGAACCAAGACCAGCTAGTGAAATTGCATATGCAATTGCAACTGTTGAGAGTGGTGTCACAATAATTAACGCGAAACATACTGCAATTAAGATCATCATTAAGAGTGGTTGTAACGTTGTAAAGTTTGCAATTAATGATCCTAATAAACCTGTGATCTTACCCACGTAAGGTAATGTTAATAAACCGATAAATCCAGGAATCACCCCACCAAGAATTGGTGTAATAACGATTGCAAGATTTGGAATCCGGTTGTTATACCAACGAATGATCATGATTGCAACTGCAACTGTAATCATCGTATTGATTAAATCACCGGTACCTTTTAATACCCATGCACCTTCAACAAGACGTGCAGCACCACTACCAATAAATGCAGCTCCAATAACTGAAGCCATTTGTAGACCATTTAGTTTAAATTCAAGAGATGAGAACATCCCTACTAAAACAGGAACTGTAAATTGGATTGCAAATACAATCCCCGCAAGTGTTGCAAATACTGCAAAGTGGCTTCCGAGAGCCTTAAAGATTTCTCCAAAAATTGCATTTGGAATCAATCCAACAACGATCCCCATCGCTGCTCCTTGTAAAATCTTATTCATAAAATCTTTGGAATTCATTTTCTCCATAATTTCCCCTTCTAAGTTGTGAATCAACTAACAACTAGTGTAAAGTGATATTATCATGCAGTAAAATGACTGTCAATCGGCTCTCTACACATTCTTAATTTTATATATTCTAATCAAATTTCGTCATTTTTAAACAAAAGGACCAAAAAGCCACTCTTTAGTTAATCAAACGATTACTTTTTCGATTCTGCGGTTATATTTCCCCGTTTTTCTTTGCTTTGAACCGACGTAGTTTGTGAATTAATTCGTTTAATGTACAACTTTTATCGTTAAATCGTTAACTTTAGATTTGCAGAGGATATAAAAAAAACTCATCGTAAGACGACGAGTTTTTTTTATATTCATGAATGCATTCTAAGAAATGCGTTCCATAAAGTTCCAATTTTTTCTTCCCAACACCTTTTATAGATAGAAATTGTTCTGGATTTCGCGGCATTAAACTGCACATATCAATTAACGAAACATCTGAAAAAATAACAAACGGTGGTACGCCGCGTTGATCTGCGAATTTTTTACGAATTGATTTAAGTGCTTGAAGCAATTCGGTATCCACTTCATGAATTGTTGACCGCGCCTCAATGTGTTGATTATCTTTCGGTAGACGAATGCTTAAGACGTTTCGTTCCATTAAAAACAACTTTCCTTTGGCCGTAATTTTTAGGATGTTATATTGATCCGTAAGTCGTTGGACATAACCGACATCAATTAATCCTTGAATGATCATTTCAAGCTGTGCTTTTGAATGCGCCCGCATAATTCCATAAGTGCTGAGTTTGTCCAATTCTAAATCCATGATCCGTTTTATTTTTGATCCTCTTAAGACATCAATGACTAAGCTTGAGCCATAACGTTCATCCATCCGTAGAATACACGACATAATTTTCTGCGCCTCAATGGTCACATCAACTTGCTTATAATGGTTTAAGCAGTTAAAGCATTGATTACATTCCATGGGTGCTGGTTCATCAAAATAGGTCATGAGTTTATAGCGAAGACATTGGGTTGTTTTACTGTAGTCGACCATTTGTGACAAGCGTTCATTTGCACGTTTTTTGATTACTGTAAGATATTCGAGATCTTCGTGACTTTCATCGAGTTGTTCGATAAAAAATTGATTTGTACGAATATCTTTACCATTATAAAGCAAAATACATGTGGCAGGTTGCCCATCCCGTCCTGCACGGCCGGCTTCCTGGTAATAGCCTTCCAATTCTTTCGGCATATTATGATGAATCACAAAACGAACATTAGACTTATCAATACCCATACCAAAAGCATTAGTTGCGACCATCACTTGAATATTTTCTTGAATAAACGCATCTTGGTTTTGAATACGGGTTGCACTGTCCATCCCTCCATGATATCCGAGTGCCGAAATATCATGACTTCTTAAAAGTTGCGTAACAGTTTCAACTTCATTGCGCGTTTGACAGTAAACAATCCCAGAATCCGTGGTTTTTTTACATATATCGAGAATAAACTTCTTTTTATCCGCATCGCTTAATTCTCGTGTTTGAAAGAATAAATTTGGGCGATCAAAAGACTGAATGGTTTCAAGGGGTTTTGAGAGTTTGAGGTTAATCTTGATTTCTTCGCATACGCGTTCGGTTGCAGTTGCGGTAAAAGCCGTGACAACAGGCCGTGGATGGATCATTTCGATAAATTTTGGAATATCGAGATATTGCGGTCTAAAATCATTGCCCCATTGTGAAACACAGTGTGCCTCATCAATCGAAACTTGAGAAATTGTAATCTTTTGAGCTAATGCACGAAATCGTTGTGTTAATAATTGTTCCGGTGCGACGTAAATGAGTTTGTAATGATGTGCCCATGCACGTTCATAAACCAATTGTTTTTGATGGTCATTTAAAGAACTGTTAATGTAGGCAGATGGAATCCCCATCAGATTTAGAGCATTCACTTGATCTTTCATCAGTGAAATTAATGGTGATACAACAATAGTAATTCCTTCCATCATTACTGCCGGCACTTGATAACACAAAGACTTGCCTCCACCAGTAGGCATTAATGCTAATACATCTTGACCACTTAAAATAGCCTCAATAATGGCTTCTTGGCCACTTCGGAAAGCATCAAACCCAAAATAATCTTTTAAAACATGGTATGTGTTCATGATGCCTCCTCTTTACCTTAAACTGAAAGCAGTACCTCACGATGTTCTTTTTCAAATGCATCTAAGATTACACGTGCCTCATCTGTCGTTTTGGTATCCATTAATGCAGTTCTTAAATCATTTGCACCCTTAAATTCTCGAATATAGATCTTCAAGAAGCGGTGTAAGGGTTTTGATAAACCAGGTTCTTGTGCTGAATACAGATCGTATTGATCAAGATGATAACGGAAAAGATCAAGAAGTTCTTTCGCACTATGATCTTGTGGTTCTTTTTCAAAAGCAAATGGATTATGAAAAATACCCCGTCCAATCATCACGCCATCGACACCGTATTGATCTGCAAGGTCTTTACCCATTTGATAATCCATAATATCACCATTAATTGTAATTAAGGTGTCCGGAGCAATCGCATCACGTAGTTTTAAAATTTCAGGAATCAGCTCCCAATGAGCATCAACCTTGCTCATTTCCGTCTTTGTTCGAAGATGAATCGACAAATTCGCAATATCTTGACGTAAGACATGTGCAATCCATGTTTTATACTCTTGAACATCGCGATGTCCTAATCGTGTTTTCACACTTACTGGAAGACCGCCTGCCTTTGCGGCTTGGATAATTTCAGAGGCTACATCCGGTCGTAAAATCAAACCCGAACCTCGACCATGTTTAAAAACATTGGGTGCAGGACAGCCCATATTGATGTCGATCCTTGAAATCCCATTTCTGCCAATCCAAAACTCATATCACGAAAATAATCAGGGTTATCACCCCAAATATGTGCAACAATTGGCTGTTCATCCTCAGTGAAAAGCAAACGACCGCGTAGACTTTCACGGCCTTTCGCATGGAAATAACTCTCACTATTCGTAAATTCCGTGAAATAAACATCGGGTTGTGCTGCTTTTGCTACAACATGACGAAATACCACATCCGTAACATCTTCCATCGGTGCTAGTATAAAAAAAGGTTTTGGTAATGTCTTCCAAAAATTATGTGTCATGATTTTTCCTCGCTTCATATCTTACTCATTTTTTTAGAGCCTTTGTGACTTATTGTCCCATTTTTTAATCATTTTTTCAACACATATAAATCGTCGCTTCCCATAAAAAAAGACCTAAGCGTCGCTTAGGTCTTAAAATAATTCAATTGATTTATTTTCGTTTGCGTTTTAGAACCATTAATACCGTTCCTGCAACCATGAGTCCCAAACTGATTCCCCGTAATGGTAACGCAGATACTCCAGTACTAGGGAGTAATGGTTTATGTGGTTTACCCGGTTCTGGCGGATTTATCGGTGTAATAGGAATGGTTGGTTCATCAGGTGTTTTAACGGGAACTTTCACGGACGTTTCAATTTCCTCAAACGGATTTGAAACCGTTGCAGTATTCACAAATTCCTCGACACCTTCGAGATTGGACATTGCAGTAACCTCAAAGGTTAACGTTAATTCATCAAAACCACCAAGATTTACAATTATCCCCTCGACTAAGTCCGAAACGCATAAGGAGGTATCCCCTACAAGCGTTGAGGTGACCGGTTCATCATTTAGATTTTTAAACGAATAATTGAAGACAACTTGATCTAGATGATCCTTTTCTTGAATGATATTTATGATATCTTTTAAATTATCACGAATAATTGTTTTATATGACATGACATTCGACTGATTTCGAACGTGAATTGTATACGTCAAGCCCTCATTCTCTTCCACAAAATCATCCCTGTTAGTTTCCGTAACAAGCTTTTCAAGATCAAGTTTTGGAAGATCTACAGGCACCTCAATTTCAGTAGTAGGAACATCATTTACAGTCGCAATATTTGGAATCATCGGGAACCCGGATTCATTCACATTAGGTATGGTGCTGACATCTAGTGTTGGTTTTAATGTCACGGTAAACACCAATTCCACAAGTTCTTGATCATCAAGATTCGCAAGAACAATTCCTTGAATTAAATCCGCAAGTGTATAGGTATTGCCTTGTGTCGATACGACACTTACCGCTTCAGGTTTTTCTTCAATGACATCAAGAAGCGCAGTCATCGGATCAATAACATAAACATTCTTAGCAGCCATCGGACCTTTATTTAAAATTCCTATTGTATACGTTACCGTATCGCCAGGTTCAGCAAGATGTTTGTCATCTTCAATTTCTGCTTTTTTATAAATGCTTAATCCTGTATTCCCCGCAAAGATAATGGCCGTCGCATCAACTGTTTCATAGATATTTTTAGCAGTCACTTTATTCACAAGTGATCCTGAAGCTAATGCGCTAAGATCATCCAATGCTGTTACACTAAAGGTTAGTGTTATGGACTCTTGTGAGCCAAGATGCGCTTTAAATCCATCTACGAGATTTTGGAGCGTTAAGTCTGTTCCGTCATCAAGCGTTGAAACAATGGGTTTTCCTTCTAAATGATTAAATACATAACTTACCGAAACATTAGAAAGCGCAGTTTTTTCTTTAATCGAATCCAGTACATCTGTAAAAGGATCTTGAATGGTTACACCATGGGCATAACCGAGTCCTATATTGGTAACTTCAATCGTATACGTGAAGGTTTCATTTTGAGTCACCCAACCGTTTTCATCTGCATCCAGTACACTTTTTTCTATTTTAAGTTTTGGTAATTCAACTGGAATTTCCACTTCAGGAGATGGATCAAAATTTGCATAGGCAACATTATAAAGTACAGGATTTCCCGCTTCATTATGATGGGTGATCGTTGAAAGATCTAAGGTCGCTTTTAAATATACCGTAAAATTGAGTTCCGCGGTTTTACCGGGATCAAGGCGTACAAGATAAATCCCGCTCATCAGTTCCGCTAAAGAATGGGTCGATGTTACGCCATCGTGGATCATCGTTACAACCACATCTTCCGGACGTTCCGCAATGAAGGGTGCTACCCCATCAAAATCGTCCATGATTTCAACATTATAAGCGGGTGCATTTCCGTCATTTTTTACTACAATCTCATAAGTAAAGGCTTCACCTTGACTTACAGCACCGCTTAGATCATCATCTGTAACTTTTTTATGGATGATTAAGACACTGGATCCAATTGGAATGGATGTGGATGAATCTTTAAGTTCTTCCTCATGTTTTGCGAAGGCTTTGTTTCTGAGCAGTTCGCCTTCCAATTCATCGATCGTTGTTACTTTAAAGCGAAGGGTAACCCGATCCCCCGCACTGAGTTTAACCTCAACGCCTTTATTTTTATCTGTTAATGTTTCAAGGGTTAATGGTTCTGTCGTAATGAGACTTGATGTCGCTGTATTCCCATCGGCTCGATCAAAAACAGCTTCAACTGTTACACTTCCTAAGCTCTCTTTTTCTTTAATACTATTTAGAATTTCTTTGAGTTCATCATAAATAACGACAGAATCAAGCACAGTTTGTTTCGTATTCTCAACTTCAATTTCATACTCAATTGCTTCACCAGGACTTACAATCCCATTCACTTCATGACCACGATCAATCGGTAATCCTAAGTTTTTTACTCGCTTCACAATTTCAAATCCCGACTCACCCGTGAGAATAAATGCACTGTCGTCATTTTCATATTCCGTGGTAACGATTTGCCCTTGTTCATTTAACTCATCAATATCCCAATAAACATGAGCGGTGTTGTCAAGATGAGGGGGTGCTGGAATGGAATTGATGTTCGCATTTGCGGTAAAGGTTAAGGTAATCTCAACCTCATCTTGGATTGCGCCCGAACTATTTAGAGGCAGCATGCCTGTAAATTCTAGACCGCCTCCCATTAACGATGCAATCGTATGACCTGGAACCGCCACATTGTTTCGCTTAACCTCAATGGGACCATCACCAACTGTTACGTAGTTTTGAACTTCAGTTAGAAGATCCTTTATTTTCATATCACTCATAACACTGCCTTCATTATGAGCTTTAATGGTATAGGTAAACACTTCTCCCGGTGTCAAAATTAAATCACCGGTATCATCAACAACCTCTTTAGTGATTTGAAAGTATGGATTGAGACCTGGAATTTCACGATCAATTTCTACCGGTGAAAGTAATTTTTCGTACGTCCACTCATGAATGTATGCGATATCCCCAAAGGATTTTCCTTGTCCACTGTTTGCGCCAAAGAAAGGTCCATTTCCTTCAAGTTGACCATCAACACTACGATAAATACAGTCATTACCATAGCGCCATTTAAAACTACCATTAGACTCTGTCCCTGCAGTCGCGTCCATTTGACCTTCAAATGGACCACAACCACTAACGATACGATCATTTACAGGACGATGATCCCAATAAACTACATCTGCATTCGTTATCGGACGCATTAAACCATTAATACGTTCAATTGTAATACCCGAACGCAAGTCTTCAATATCATACCCTACAAAATGGATCTCACCACTTCGATCTATATCTGAGAAAATATGGACCGTTTGAGTAATTGGAACGGGAACACCCAGTCCATTCAAACCATCCCAACTCAGTGTAACAGGTTGCCCACTTCGGTAAATCGTACTTAAAGTCACATCGACATCATCATCGTAGGATCCATTATTGTTGGTATCTACCTTTACTTCCACAAGTCCTTCATAGTTATTAATATCAACACGCACATCAACAGCTTGTGTATCATGAGATGTACGACTGTAGGTCATACTTACAAATTCAGGAAGCTTGATTTCTTGAGTTAGCCATGTCGATTCACCATCTGCATAGGTTGCGGTTTCAGGCATATCGTCATCCGGAACACTTGCAAAGAGTTTATAATTTGTTACTCGACTTGAACAATCCGAATCATCGGCTGCTAAGATATAATTGGGAATCCCAAATGCCTCATCCTTAAAAGCAATACCACCTTTTTTTAAGGCACTTTCATAGATTGGAGCACAAGCACTATCGGACTCCTCAACCAAACCTGCAGCATCACTTGTAATGAGAGAATCTTGACCGTTAAATCCATACAGCGATTGTTTGTAAATATAGCCGTCAATCATCATATGATAAAACACAAAATCTTCAAAAATATTTGCATTTTGAGTCAATTCAATCTGTTCAGACCATGTTCGCCCTAAAGCACTCGTTCCATCTGCTTTTAGAATATGGAAACGATAGCGTGCTGTTATGTTTTTTGTCTTCGGTATAGTAAAACGATAAATCCCCGAAGCGGGAGCTTTCAGCCAGTGATTTTCATTGGTTGCATCAAATTTATTGACCTCAGGATTTCCAGCTAAGGCATCCTCAGTCACTTCACGAGCATCACCAACATCAAACATCGTTTGATTTGACCCTGCATTTGCCGGTGTATTATTAATCGCTACAAATTTCAACGATTTTGAAACGCCCGGGCCCTCCAGGGTATAGTCCAAGTTATGTTTATTATTAATCCCTGACTTACGAATAAAGGTCCATTCGATTGCAAGGCTTTCACCCGCATTTAAATAGACATCAAATTTTGTATTGAATGCATTTGAAAAAGTATCAAAAACACTCACATCGCCTGGATTCATGCGCGTAATCGAATCCGAAGGCGTATCTTTTTGGACTGCATCTTCTTTAGACTTTGTTTCGCGTTCGGTTTAACTTCCGGTGAATGCGCATCCTCATCATTTTCATGAGAAACTCCATTGTCGATGTGTTCCGTTTCAATCACATCACCGTCCAAAAGTTCATCATCTGAATCTTCATCACTTGGTGTTTCAGTTGGAACGACGACCTCTTCTTGAATTTCATTTATAAGTTGATCATCTTCCTTAATACCTTATGTCACTGCGTTCACACCTATGCTGGATAATACCATCATTCCAACAAGTGTGAATAACATCAAACGACGTTTTCCATTTTTAATTTTATTCATGACATCCTCCTACCCCATAATCGGTTTTAGACACAAATTTTTATAGAATTCGTTGAAAGCGGATCTTCACAAAGATGTCCGATAAAATACATGAAATACTTATACAAAGTATAGCATACCGCCATTGTTTAAGAAGCGCTTACACCTCTTTTCATCTCCTTTTCATCTACCGCTACGAAAGTATAAAAAAAAACACTTCTAAAGGAACTGACCTAGTTCCTTGGGACTAAAGAAAAAACCAAGTTAGGATGAAGTTAACCGATAATTTACGGGAGATTGATATCCTAGCTTTTCTTGTATTCTATTTTCATTGTAATATTTTAAATAGTTTATCACAGTTTGTGATACAATTTCAGTAGAACCCTTTAGTTCTGGGTTTAATTCGAATGTTTCACACTTTAGCGAGGCATGAAACGATTCGATAGGAGCATTATCAGCGGGTGTACCCTTACGGGACATACTCATGGTAATGCTTTTATTTTTTACTTTGAGTTGATACTCTTTTGATGTATAGACACTCCCTTGATCAGAATGAAGAATACATGGCTGAACGATATCCGGAAGTTGATTTAATGTATCAACCACACATTCTAGGTTTTGTCTGTCACTCAATGTAGACGCAATAATCTCACCATTATATAAATCCATGATCGTAGATAAATAGAGCATCTTATGGCCATAAGGGATGTAAGTGATATCTGTCACCAATTTCTCTAGAGGACGTAGTGATTTAAAGTCGCGATTAATGATATTGGGCATAATGATCTTCGGATTTTTGTTTTTTCGATACCGTTTGACCTTAACACGGCATTGACATTGGTGTTTCTGCATTATCTTTTGAACAGTGTTCTTATTGATAATTCTTTCTTTCGAATTAATGCAGTTATTTTTCGATATCCATAACGAAATTTATTTTCTTTACAAAGTTCAATTACTAATGCTTCATTGACAGAATAATTATTAGACTCTAGTTGCTCTTTTTTAGTCCAACGGTAATACGTTGACTTAGGTACCCCAAAAAGATTCAAGATATCTTTAAGAGATACAGTGTTGCGATACTCTTCAACGAGCTTGATGATTATTTCAGGAACCACATCCTTTCTCTTTCCAAATACTTTTTTAATAGTTCAATTTGTTGCTCCAAAGATTTAATTCTAAGTCTTTGTGTTTCTTCGACCGTGTCTCCTTCAGGCCCTTTTCAAAAGTATATTGCTTGCCTACAGGTTGAGAAAATCGATAGTGTTCACCATTTCGATACCATCTCCACCATGTTTTGACTTGTGTTACATTTTTTATTCCAAGTTCAGTCTGAATAAACCTGCTTGAGTAGCCTGCCAATTTCATTTCTATAACTTTCATCTTTGTCTCATAGCTATGCATAGTTCGTGTTCCCATATAAAAACCTCCTATATTGAACTATTTTACAATAATTCTCATACAAGAGGTTTTTTTCTTTAGTCCCACGGAACTAGGTCAGTTCCATTGTGCCCAGGTTCTTTTGTTTATTTCTGTATTATCAAAATCGTCGATCAATTTATCAATTGCATTTTCGCCTCTTTGGGGGTTTCTTGATAAAATCTGTGCTCCTGTGTATATTTTATTATTAAATTTGAGATCATGGCAAATATAGTTCACGCGTGGTGATGCGCTGATGTTGTCAAAGGCTTCATTTTTAAACTTAAGTGAGAAGCAAATAATTCCCTTTTCGCCATTAACAATTGGGAAATTACCATCGGGTGAAAAGCCGAGTTCAGGTTGTCGGTGGTGTTTGAAATAATGGTCCATGCATTCCCAGGTTGTTTCTTCAGCACCTCCGGCAATAATACGAACACGTCTTTTGGGTTCCTGTGCTTTATCAAACGCTTCTTTGGCTGCATAAAGCGCACATAATAAAGGTCCTTTATCATCATTAACCCCTCTAGCAATTAACACATCACCTTCTCGACTCAGTTCGAATGGATTATGGCGCCATGCCTTTAAATCACCGACTTCCACTACATCTAAGTGTCCTAAAACGCCCAGTTCGCGCTTGCTATCACCAAGTTCTGCATAAACAGCATAACCATCAACATCGCCCGTTTCAAAGCCAAGTCTTTGTGCAACATCTAAAAATACATCCATCGCATTTCTAATACCTTGACCAAAAGGCGCTTGATTTGTGCGGGTTGATAAATCACGGACTGATTTTTGAGCAATAAGTTTTTCTAAATCATTAAGAAATTCTTTTTCATTCATAAATAGTTTTCCTTTCATATGATATAATTAGATTAATACTAGGAGGTTTTGTGATACAACAATAGGAGGTTCTATGATGCATCAACGGCGCAAACAGTTACTCAATATTTTATGTGATCAAAACAATTACATTTCCAGTAATCAATTAGCAAAGCAATTAAATGTTTCAAATAAAACCATCAGAAACGATTTAGACTTAGTCGAACACTTTTTAGCCCAATATGATTTGACACTAGAAAGAAAAACAGGGTATGGTATCTTACTTAATTGTAGTGAAAAACAACGATATCAGTTAAAAATACTCTTAGAGTCATATAATCAAGATCCGGATTTAACTCCCAAAATAAGACAAGATGCGATTGCTCTAACGCTTTTAACTGAAATAGATTACACGATGGACGCCCTTTCAGATCTTTTTTATATTTCAAAATCAAGTGTTTATAGCGATATTAAATCGATTGAAAAGTTATTTTTATTTTATAACATCACTTTACATAGATATGAAGATAAGACTTTTTATTTAACCGGTAAAGAACGTTCCTTGCGAAATGCTATATTTGATTTATTAGCTAAAGAACGGACCCTTCATCTTCTTTTTAAAATTATAAAAAAAGAAAAAGGTGCTTGCACTGGTGATCTTTTACATCCCGGCTTTGATATGACTGATGATGAGATTGCTGATCTTATTGAACAGTTACCTGATTTTTCTGTTATGTTTGATTCAATCAATAATTATGCGCATTTTATTATTAGAATTCTCGTTACGATGTCACGTCAAAATTTTGATCCCACTGTTGAGATTTCAGAGACTTTCAAATTAGCATTACAAAAGAAGCCCTATCTTGATATCGCACGACAAATCATCGCGATTCTAGAAAAGATTCAAAAAAGAAGGTATCATGAACATGAATGTTTTTATTTACAAGTTTATTTATTAGCTTACCTAAACACTAAAGAAGACAATGATTATCAGGTAGAACAATTTGTCGATAAGTTAATTGTGACTTGGACTGAACTTTTACCACATGCCTTTGTGGCAGACGGACAGTTGATACAAAACCTTTTAAACCATCTTAAACCAACAGCGATTCGTTTGGCACATGACATTATCATTCAAAATCCTTTACCTGATATAGAAAACAATATCAAAATACATTTCGGATTGTAAAAGAGAGCATTGCGCTAATTAATGATCCTTTTTGGAATCAACTGGAAGAAAATGAGATGGGATTTTTAGCACTTCATCTCGCTTCCGCGATTGAACGCTTTAAAAAACCTTTAAAAACAATCTTAATTTGTACGATTGCCCCTTCAGGAGGTCAATTGTTAAAGTATCGTTTGGAACATAGTATTCCAGAAATTGTTATTGATAAAATCATTCCCTATAATGAGTTTAAAGACGTGGATTATGATGCTGATTTACTGATTATCAACTCACAATTAAACAAAGAGAAACAATATAAAACACCAATGCTAAGCATTACTGCCCTGCCTTCTAAAGATGATCTTGACTTTCTTAGAAATGAAATATTGGATTATTATAATAAGAAAAACGACCCGGGAAACATCACTTAATCTAGGTCGTTTTTTCTATCGTTTTTACGATTATTTGTAATGAGATGAAACTCCATAAAGAAACCGCAATATTGTAATTGATTAAACCTGTTAAAATAATAATGATTGAGTCTATAATGGCAATCACTTTAGCGGTGGGTAAATCACAATGAAAAAACGATTTAATTAAGGCTTCTAATAAATCAGTACCACCTGTACTGGCTTTATTATTAATAGAAATACTAATCGATAATCCAATTAAAACACCGGCAATGAGGGCTGACAAGGCAAATGCCAACATAGGTGAGAAAGTGCGGACTGAATATAATATGTTGACTTTAGGCACAAATCTCATCATTAATGACGTTAAAAGACTAATGCTTAAAGTCTTAATGCCAAAAGATGCGCCTAAACGTAATGATCCTAGAATTAATAAAGGAATTGTGATGCATAAAACCATGTATTCAATTGGCAAGTTAATGATTTGTGACAAGACTAAGGCAATACCCGTCAAACCACCTGGTGCAAGATTATCAAAGACAAAAAAGAAATTGACTGCAAATGTGGTAAGTAAGGATATCAGTACAATTACTACCAGTGTCTTTGAGTAAGTTTTAATATTATTCAAGATTGAATTTTTTTGCAGCGGCATCAATGGCACTTCGGCAGTTTTTGTAACCGGCTGCTGGTCCTTGTGGATCTTTGAAAATAGCTGATGATAAAACAATCACATCAGGATTACATGCAATTAATTCATCCATGTTGTCCTGGCGTAAACCACCATCGATTGCAAGTTCACAGTCAGGGTTTTTCTCATCAATCATGACGCGTGCTCTTTTGACCAGGTCAGTCACGCTTCTACGCCAGCCCCAGTTGTCTTTTCCATCTGTTTCATCAACACCATGGGTCACAATATGTAAACGATCGATATCATAAATTGATTCTTCAACAAAGCATAACGGTGTATAGCAACCCAAGGTTAAGCCAATTTTTAAATTAAATTCGCGGCACCAATTAATAATATAAGCGAGTTGTGCGCCAATAAAATGTTCTGCTGGAATAATGAGCATTTGTGCCCCTACCTCTGCAATTTGTTCAATAAACATGCGGTCCATTGTCACCGTATAGATATGACATTCGATGGGTGATTGGGTATATGGTCGAATACCAGCAATTACTTGATGTCCTCCCATTAATTTCATGTTTTGTAAATCGTCCATGTCAGCGGCATCTGAGTGAATATAATCTACCCCTGCATCACTTACTTCCTTAACAATATCTGCAATGTGGCCATAGTCAGCATGTGCTAAGCCTGCAGCAATTTTAATATGTTTCATAATTATCCCTCCATAGTTATTATAATCGCTCTTCATTTTATTATCATATAATAAGGTACTCCATTAATGCGGTAAGTTCAAAATTATTTCAATCGCTTTCGCAACTCCTTCATAAGTATTATTTTCAACAGTTACATCAGCATATTCAAGTAAACGTTCATCGGAATTACTCATAGCAATACTATAGGCCGCATTTTTAAATAGAGGTAAATCATTCACACCATCACCAATCGCATAATAATTGTTTTGTTGAAAGTGAAGAGTTTTATCTACTTCTTTACAAGAAAGTTCCATACCAAAATTACCATACTCATAAACCTGTACAAATTCTCTGAGTGTTTGGGCATGATGGTTTTGCATAAGTATCACTACTTTTAAAATTTCATAAAACTTTAATTCTTTAACATTATTAATTTGTTTTTTAGTCATTCCTTTATAAAAAAAACGATTGTCTTCATGGGTGAAATATACTGTATCAAGTGTTTTAAAAAAACATGGTGTATCTTCACTTATGAGTGCATCCAGTTTAATCAAATCCTCATTACGTAATGGATATGTTTTTATTTCTGTTTCATTTTCATAGTACGCGCCATTAAATGCAATTATATTTAATCGCTGATCCAATAGTGATTTAATCCTTGATACAAACACAGCCGGTCTGCCTGAACATAAATAGATCTGATACCCCGCATCTAACGCTTTTACGATTGCTTCTTGATTTTTCCGAGATATATTTTTATCACAATCAAGTAAGGTACCATCTAAATCAATTGCTATAATGTTAGGCATTTTTTATGATGGTTCTCAGTGTTGATGTATCAGCGAAAGATAAATGTTCCATTATTGGGTGTACTAATATTTTTTCTAGTGTTTCTTTATGCTCTACCAGATCCATTAATGAGTCATCAAGTTGAATTTCTTTTAAAAACCTCACAACATTTTCATATAAAACATCATTTCCAAATACATAGTTAGAAATAGTTTTAAAATCTTCTTCGTTTTCTTTTTGACAGGTTTGAATATAGGAAGGATATAGTGAAGCAAGAATGGCACCATGAGGTCTGTTTGTATAGCCTCCCACGACTTCAGCTAAGGGATGGGGAATCGAAGCTCCTGAATTAGATAAAGCACGACCGGCTATAAGTGAAGCCAGTGTCATTGCTTCTCTAAGTTCAAGATTATGAAGGTCATTCATTAAATTAGGTAAAGTATCGACAATCTTTTTCATAGCATTTAATGCATCCAGTTGCGCTAAGGGATTGGCATTTAAACTGACATAACTTTCAAAAGCATGCGTAAAAGCATCAAAACCACTGTGGGCTGTTACGGATGCCGGTAAAGTCAACGTCAGCGTTGGATCAATTAAGGCTTCTTTAGCAAATATTTGTTGGTGGAAGATGCTTAATTTCTCATTACCATACGTTAAGACAGCTGCTTGTGTGATTTCCGAACCTGTCCCTGATGTGGTTGGTGTAAGAATCAGAGGCAAAACATCTAGACGATTTTCATAATCTACATGAGGTGAAGTGTAAGTTGCAAAGACATTATCCCAATCAATGTCCCTCTCTTTCGCAAGAAATGAGATGGCTTTAGCACTATCCATGACACTTCCCCCACCTAAACCGAAGATAACATCGTAATCATTTTCTACGGTTAAAGCAATCCCTTCTAAGATATTTTCAACGGTTGGATTGGCTTGAATATTGGAAAATTCATCAAAACTAATTTCATGTTCTACTAATGACAATCTTACAGTTTTATAAGCAGGTTCTAAAAATGACTCACCATTATTAATAAATAAACAACGTTTACCGTAACGCGATATTAAACTACCAATCTCTGCTAAACTGCCGACACCATAATTTACAATTGTTTTCTGTGCATATTTAAACATTACAAACCTCCTTCTATGCCTAATACTTTAAGAGCCATTCTATGATCATCTTCAGGTGTGAGACCCGTGATTGTGAGCGCACCAACACAATGATTATGTTCATTGAAAATTGGGACCGATCCCGGTGTTAAACAATAATGCTCAGTATTGAGACCATACTTATCATAAAACTCAGATAAATCCCCCTTATTCTTGATATTTAAATCTAATGTAGAATTTTCAAATTGAATACAAGAATTTCGTTTTCTTTCTATCCAACTTGCTTTATCAATGCTTAAATTTATATCACAATAATATAACAATGTTTTACCATATAAAAAAAGTTCATAGCCAATCACATTATGCTTTGCACTCAAACTTAATGCATAAGTCACACGGTCTATAAACGCTCTATCTATTACAAATTGTTCCATCACTACACCTCCACTATCACTTTATCATTTTACCCAAATTTCTTTTTTTATTTATGTCATTTATTGATGTGGTAGCTCTTAAACTATTTTAATTTAATACAAAACAATAACATCGACTTATCCAATATACAAAAATTATTTTTTATTTTTATATATTGGATACTCTTCAAAATATGACGATAGCTCATTTTAAGTCGTTTTACTGATAGATTTCTTCACTTTCAACTATTCAATATCTTCTAAAATGAATAACTGTATCCAAGTTGCATATCCAATCTTTATCATTACTACAATGAGTTTGTGGATGGAAACTTCAAGACTAAAAAAACTCCTTCATTATCAATACAAGGAGCTGCTTTTAATAAAATTTGATTTCTATTATTTATTTCAGGATAATAATTATGGATTCATGGGTTTATCAATTATTAATCCATTCTCTATATTTATAGTTTTATCAGCTATTCTTCTTGAAAATACTGGATCGTGCGTGATAATCGATATAGCCATCCCTTTCTTTTCAAAACATTTATAATTTCTATAATTTTTTCAATATTATCTTGATCCAAAGCAGATGTGGGTTCATCAAAACATAAAATCTTCGGTGTTCGAGCACAACTTCTCGCAATCACAACTTTTTGTTGTTGATCTCCTGATAATTCATATGGTTAAGAATCTTTTTTGGCTACTAAATCAACCATCTCAAGTAGCTTCTCAGCTAATTCAACAATTTCATTCTTATCATTATTGAAAACATTGAGCGGTGATTCAATAATATTTTCTAATACGGTTAAATGAGGAAACAAATTAGAATTTTGAAAAACCATTCCAATTTGTCCTCTTATTTTTTTATAATCAGAACTGGTATTAATTTCTATATCATCAACAATTATTTTTCCACTATCAAACGCTTCAAGCCCGTTTATACATCGCATCAGTGTTGTTTTTCCAGCTCCTGATTTCCCAAGTACGACAGCAATTTCTTCCATACTAACTTCAAATGATAGCCCTTTAAGGACTTCTGTACTATTAAACTTCTTTTTCAAATTAATTACCTTTAACATATTTCACACCTCTAACTATAATACGAAAACTTTTTCTCAGCCACTGATAATAGTTGAGTTGAGATTGCCGTCATCAAGATATATATCAATCCAGCAGATACAAAAGGCATCAAGCTTGGATCTCTATTACTTGCACCTATTGCGATTTTTAATAAATCATTAAGTCCTAAAATATATACCAGGGATGTATCTTTCACAAGTGTAATATGTTCATTTGATATGGGAGGAATCACTCTCTTTATAACCTGAGGAAAGATGATTCTGCGATACTTTGTGATATTGTCAAAACCTAAAACATAAGCCGCCTCAAATTACCCTCTATCGATAGATTTTAGACCAGATCTAAATATTTCAGCATAGTATGCTGCATGATTTACCGAAAACGCTATTATCGCTATCGGCATTCTGTCAAATACTAGTTTTTCACTTAATAACGGTAGTCCGTAATATAAAAACATCATTTGCAGTAATAAAGGACTCCCTCGCATAATGAACCGCACCCCGAATCTTGGACAAAGATGAGGAGGTGCGGTTTTTTATGGCTAAGCTAACACGAAAACAAAAAATTGAAATATATGAAAAACGAAAGTTAGGACAATCAGTATGTTCATTAGTAAATGAGTATGGTATTAATAAATCAAGTATTAAATATTTGGTAAGACTTATCGATCAACATGGACCCAATGTTCTAAGACGAAACAAAAATCACTTTTATTCTCATGAATTTAAGTCAGAAGTAATAAATCGGATATTAATGGATGGAGAAAGTACAATAGCTGTCGCCATCGAACTTGGATTAAGTTCTGATGGATTGATTTACAATTGGATTAAAAATTATAAAGAAAACGGCTATAATGTCATAGAACGGAAACGAGGTAAACCATCTATGACAAAACCAACTAAACTGTTAACAGTTAATGATGAACTAAAGGCATTGAAGAAAAAAAACAAGTATTTGGAAGCGGAGAATGAATATTTAAAAAAATTGAATGCCGTAGTGAAACAAAGGGTGGAGCGCGAAAAGAAGAAAACCAGAGTAGTCTCCTTACTACGACAAAAATATCCCTTAGAGATTCTTTTAAAAATATCCGGACTCGCTCGATCTACTTACTACTTCTACGTTTCAAAAATTGATTTTGATACCAAAAACGACGAACTCATGCAAGAGATTATAGAAATCTATTATGATCACAAAGGACGATATGGTTATCGTAGAATTACTTTAGAACTAAATACTCGAGGAATTCGTGTAAATCACAAGAAAGTCTTGAGACTTATGAATAAAATGGGATTACATTCAATCATAAGAAAGAAACGTAAGTATTCTTCATATAAAGGGACAGTGGGAACCATTGTTGAGAATCGAGTTCAAAGAGATTTTGAAGCTGATAAACCCAATCAAAAATGGTTTACGGATATCACTGAGTTTAATGTGCAAGGGAAGAAAATCTATCTTTCACCAATACTTGATGCATATGGTAGATACATTGTATCTTACAACATATCTACAAGTCCTAATTTGGATCAAACTAGAGACATGCTTCACAAGGCATTTTCTTGTAACGATACGCAAGGAACAATTATTCATTCGGATAGAGGATGGCAATACCAACATCAATTTTATGTGAAAGAATTAGAAGCACATTCGATGATTAGAAGTATGTCAAGAAAGGGAAATAGTATTGATAACGGACTCATGGAGGGCTTTTTTGGGCTACTAAAATCAGAAATGTATTATGACCAAGAACATAAGTATAAAAAGGTAGAAGAATTAGTTGATGCAATTGATGAATATATCGACTATTATAATAACAAGAGAATTAAGAGCAAACTAAAAGGACTGACCCCTGTTCAATACAGGAATCAATCCTTAAATTTAAAAGATAATTAGCTTGTCCAAAATTTGGGGTTCAGTTCAATAATCCAAATATAAAAACTTGTGACCGTTCTTGCGATTTTACTTTTTTGAAACTCTTATATAAGCAATTACAATTCCTAAAGCTATCGAAAATAACGTTGTGAAAACAAATAACTTTATAACTATTTTAATGCCATCAATCATTGACTTCCTCCAACCACTTCTTGCTTACCTTTACTAAAACCATTTTTCTTCTAATTGTTGGAAAGTTCCATCTTCTTTTATTTCATCAAGTGCCTTATCAATCGTTTCTCTTAATTTAATATCATCGACCCTGAACCCCACGGCATATTTTTCAGTACCTAAATCTCCTTCGAGCACTTTATACTTCTCTATTGCTCCTAATACAGAAGAAGCTGCTTGGGTACCGACCGCTTGATCTTTTAAATCCTCTATATTTTTAAAGGGTTTCTCAGCCATTGTTATTGCTATTTACTTATTATTTAAATAAGGTTTAGAGAAAGCAACTTTTTTTATGCGTTCATCTGTAATACTGTATCCATTCCATAGATAATCTACAGTGCCATTGTTTAATGATTGTTCCTTCATGGACCAATCAATATTTTCAAATTGAGGTTTATAGCCTGTTCTTTTGAACGCTTCTTTGGCAAGTTCTTTATCAAAACCTATTAATTCATTCTGTTCATCCAAAAATTCCATGGGGACAAATGTATTGTCTAAACCAACCACTACTTCCTTACTATCTTTTGATTTTTCTTTTTCATTTGAAGCACATGATCCTAAACTCAACATCATTATGGCTCCCAATGCTATGAATAATACTTTACTAAAGATTCCTTTCTTCACGTTGAATACCTCCCTTATAAGAATCAAATTTAGCCCTATATTTTCACTAAAAAATAAATCAAAACATTTCCTATAATTATCGTATCTATATCTACTATTCTTTTCTTAAAATATCTAATAAGATTTAACGATTAACTACTAAGTCATGATTTATTATAAACATATTTCTATTCCATTTAGAAACTACACACTAAAAAATGATGGTAATTCCTAGTTCTTTTAATTTAGTATGTCGCATTGTATTCCTCCTCACACCTCTTTTGCATTCAAAATATAAGAAGCACCTTTCTTACATTATTTTACCTATTTTTTACTTCTCAACAAATTTTGATAAACTTTAAAACTTATTAAATAAAAACAAAGCCGCTCATTAAATGGCGGCCTTGTCTATTCATCTGAGTAATTGATAAAGTTTCGTTTAAGTGAAAATCAAACTGGTGATTATTTTTCTGGCTTCATAGATTTCTTAGTAACTAAAGTAACAAAACCAATTATAGTCATCATAAATCCATAAACTATTGAATTCGACATTGCTACACCCGTTTGCGGTAATGTATCCTTCATATCCATCTCTGGCATGTTGTTAGGTTTTTTCCCTGAATCCTTGTCATTTGGATTAATTTCACCATCTGAAGAATCTTTACCTAATTTATCGGCTTCAACATTCGTATCAACTTTAGATTTATATACAGATGGTCCTTCTGATCTCTTAGTTTCCTCAACAACGATGTCAATGTTCTTAGTTTCTTTGGATCCGTCTGGATAGATAATTTCTATGACTCCTGGATAGATTCCTGGCGTATTTGGATCAACGCTATTTTCTGGTGTTTTATCAACAACAATTGTTCCTTGCTTTGTTCCTGGTGTAGTAGTATCAATTTCTTCCTTCCATGTATAAACCGTATTGGTAGGAAGGTCATCCGTATTGACAATTGCATCCTAAGAATTTGGTTTCATGTTTAACTCAATACTAATATCTTGACCTACAGGTTCGATTTTTCTTTTTAGCAACCATATTCGCGAGTTGCAATATCACTGAACTATCTTTTCCTCCAGAAAAAGAGAGATAAACAACAAAGTCTTCCGAAAATATTGCTTCAAACCTTTCAATAGCAGCATTGTGAACGTCCTTCTACAAATAAACCTTTCCCACTTAACCACCTCCGCAGAAATACGCTTACTTTTACAAATATTTGCATTAATAATATAATGATACAAATCATATTTAATAATATTGCATCATAAATTTATTATTTTTCTTACCATTCTTGTATTCAAATAAAAACTAAAATAATTAGTATTGGTTGTGTTGAAATCATTGTTGTGCTGAAATCGTTAATAAAAATCAATTATATATTAATAGTCAGATTTGCATTGTTCGTAAGCACTTACACTTTTCCAATAAAATGCTATAATAATAGTAGACAACGTTTCTTTGAGTAATTACTTTGAATTATAACTTGTATTCTAAAGAAAGGAATTATTAAATGATTTCAATTAAAAAAATTAGAATTAGCAACTTTAAGTCTATACAATTTATGGATTTTTTAGTAACTAATGAAAAAACTGTATTTGTTGTCAAAATAATGCAGGAAAATCAAACATTAACAAAGCAATCAATTGTGTATTTAATCCTCGATATATACCTTCCGAGTTCGACTTTTATTCAGGTATGAAAGAAGATGATGTGTGTTATATCGATATAATGCTGATACCAAACACTGATGATAAATTTGATATAGACTGGTTAATGTTATTTGGTGAGAATATAGTACAAAATGAGTATCATCAAGAGAGTTTTTCTATTAGAACAGTCATTAGTCAAAATCACACCTCTAAAAGAATAGAAATTAATAGATTCCCAATTCTAAATTGGGAATCACAAGAATTTACCGATATTAATAGGAGACTTCCCAAAAATCTAAGTAAATGTATTGGTAGTTTCTATTTGGACTCTAGCAGAGATATTGTTGATGAACTTAGGATCAGAAATTCGAATTTTAGCAAACCAATGAAAAACTCAAATTACAAACTTAACGAACTAGATTCCTCTAATATCGAAAGGGCTCTAGAAATTGTTAACCGAATGATTCGTAAAAAACTACCTTCCATTTCAGAAATAGAGGATAATTTATCAGAAATTTCAACTACAATTGAGAACATCAACGAACTTCGTATAATTCCAATTCCAAATAAATTTGATGATCTTGATAAAGGTGTCGAAATTGAAGTTAAAAACTCTAATAATAATCTGCCCATTAGTGTGTTGGGTGACGGTACACGTAGTTGGGTTAGTATTTTAACCTTATCATCTTATATTGAATCTACTAGAAAGCAACTCGAACTGGAAAATTTGCCTTATTTCCCCATCGTTTTATTAGAAGAACCTGAATCGCATTTACACCCCCAAGCACAAAATAAAGTTGTTTCACAACTAGATAAAATAAGTGCTCAAACTTTTATAACAACACACTCTAGTAATATAGTTTCTGAGTTGGGTATTTACCAACTATTTAGAGTTTCTAATGACGAGAGTACTCAACTACAAACTGTAAATAAAGATATCAGTCAAACGGATAGGTATAAAATAATGAATTTTATACTTCCTTTTTATACAGAAATTTTATTCTCAAATATTGTCATTCTAGTCGAGGGAATATCAGATAAAATAATAATTACTGAGTATCTAAAAATGAAATTACAAAAGAAACCCTTTGAATTGGGGATATCTATCGTCGCTACCAATAGCAAAGATAGTCTGCCTTTATTTAGACAGTTTTGTGAATTACACTCAATTAAAAATATCATTTTCGCAGATGGAGATGCGAGAGATTCAGTACCTAATGCATTACAACACAAAAATCTCTCAACCTGTAACTTAATTTTCACCAAAGAACTTGATATGGAATATGAACTAATAGAAGAACAGTTAGATTTTTGCAGCAATGCTTTTGCTTGTATGAAAGCACTCCCTTCAGAATACATCGATACCCTAAAAAAAGAAGACAGATTAAAAAATCAGGTTTTGACATATTTCAAAGGCAATAAATCACAATATCCTCACTATTTGGCAATGAAGATGGATGTTAATTTTAATATCCGATCATTAGACCTTCTAATTTCTACATTAAGGAGAGTATAACAATGAACCTACCTTCAAAGTTACAAAAAAACATAATTGATTATAGAGGCTTTTTAGTTGTGAATGCACCACCAGGAAGTGGGAAAACATTTACGCTAACAAAAAAAATAGAGAAAGTTCAAAATGAATCAAATAAGAAAATAATTGCTTTAACTTTCAGTAATAAAGCAGCTGTTGAATTACAAGAGCGAATCACCGATAAAACTAATGTAATTGCCACTACAATTCATAGTTTCTGTCAAGATATTGTTTTAAATAGAGGTTATCAATTAGGTCTACCTGGTAACTTAAGAATAATCTCCGAAGAGCGAGATAAACTTTTTATAATAAAAGAGGTAATTAATGCATCGCCATACCTGTTGGAAAAGTTAAATGATTTTTCATTGGATGAGTTAACAAAAATTTCAAAATTTATTAGTACTCAGAAGAATAAATTTATTCCCCCTGAATATTTTAAAGAATCAGATTCTAAGCATTCTAAAATTTATTATGAAGTGTATGATGGCTATGTTAATAGCATGCTTAACCAAAATCTCTTCGATTTTGATGATTTATTATATTATGCCTATCAAATTTTGAATCTTGAAGAAACTCAGTCTCTTTATCGAAGACTTTATGGTCACTTGTATATTGACGAAGCTCAAGATCTAAACTTAGCTCAATACGAAATAATTAAAAGTGTGGCAAAATTAGTAGATGATGTGATGTTGATAGGCGACCCTGACCAGTCTCTCTACGGGTTTATGGGATCGTCTAAAGAAATTATGTTAACACAATTCCGGAAGGATTTTAATGCTTCAGTGATTTCGTTGAATGAAAACTATAGATCAGCAAAAAAAATTGTTGATATGATTAACAAATTGAGTAATGGCAGTGCAGATAAAAGTCTTGCGCAATTCCCTATTGAAGGCGAAGTAACTTTTAATCAGTATGAAAATGAAGAAGAAGAAGCTGATGAAATCCTTAAGAAAATATGTCAGTTACAAAATGATGGAATCCCATTAGAAGAAATAGCAATATTGGGGCTATTGGAAAAGTTTCTTTCGAAACGCAAGAAGCAACGGTATTACTAAACATCATAAAATTATTAGATAATCCTGATAATAAAATCATCATGAATTATTTTAAAGAAATGTTTGAATTAGATAATTACAATTTAAATGAAATACACAGAAATATTGATTTAATTTATCCGGAAATTTTTAACGCTTCAAAGAATATTCATGCAAATATACAACTATTTACTAGAGAGATAGATACACTAATTAGCTATTATTCTGAAAAAAGAGATTTTAGTGATGAATTCAAATACTTGCTTATTAATGATTTAAAATTTCTAAAAAC
The DNA here is from genome assembly GCF_003931795.1 of Erysipelothrix piscisicarius. Classification (NCBI taxonomy): domain Bacteria; kingdom Bacillati; phylum Bacillota; class Erysipelotrichia; order Erysipelotrichales; family Erysipelotrichaceae; genus Erysipelothrix; species Erysipelothrix piscisicarius. Next base: position 1,310,071 of record NZ_CP034234.1, read on the forward strand.
AAATTGGGTAAATTATTCTGCATCGTCAGAAAATAAGTCCCTAACTTCTTTCATAAATGACATGCATTTAGGAAAAACACAGAAAACAGATCTGTCTGGTATTTCTTTGCTTACAGTCCATAAATCTAAGGGACTAGAATTTGATACTACATTTGTATTAGGACTTAATGAAGGTACATTACCCGATTATAGAGCAACTGAAGATACTATGGCCGAAGAAGACAACAATGCTTATGTTGCATTATCGCGTGCAAAAAGGAGATGTTACATTAGTGCTCTTAAATTCAAGATGATGCCATGGGGCAGTAGAGAACCCCAAGAAATTTCTCGATATATTGAGAGGATTGAAGATGTTTTTAATTAAAACAATTGAAAGGTTCAGTAAAATGAAAGTCACGAAAAAGAAATTAATCTTTACCCCATATTATATTAATCAGTCGAGACTATTTGATCGTTATGCATTATTAAATGGTGGTTATAATGAATATTCAGAAATCATGGAATCAGTCTCACAGAACAACAAATCTAAGGTAGAAGCAGAAATTAACGGAGCATTGAGCGGTTTTAAAATGTTCAATTTTGGAGGCTCAGTGCTCAGTAGGTGGATCTAAAAATAAAGAATCTAGAACACTTGAAAAACATAGCCATAGAATGGTTCAAACCATCGCTTCGATGCTAAGTATAGTTATTGATGAACTTGCTTCTAATGATTATATTTCAAAAATTAGTGTTTCAGAGGCTGGAAGTTTTATCAATATACCTGTAGAATTTAGAATAAATTCATTTAGACATTTGATGAATGAAGTAGATAATTTTATGGATTTATATAATCTAATTGAAAATATGAATAATCACAGCAAGGCTAAGAATAAGAAGAATAAGGAGTTTGATCAGGTCAAGACAATCATTGATAAGATGTTTTCTGGTGACGAACTACTCTATGAAACTGACAAGTATGCTGTTATAGCAAACATTTACGACGAACATTTATATCAATCAAACAAGACAGATATTATTGGATGTAAATTACAATGTTTAGGTCAAATAAAAAGAATATTTCCATATGGAACGAAATTAATGAAAAATACCACCTTCAACAAATTAAGTGATCAAGAATTAGAAAGGCAACTCCTACATGCAATTGAAGGTTTAACAAACCAACAATCTATTTCATTTGATTCTATTCCAGTAACAAATATATCAAATAAGATAGTCTATCAAATTGAAATAATTGCTCTTTTTCAAACTTGAAAAAGAGCAATTATAAATTTATTATATAAAAAAACCTCTTGTTTTCTTTTTTCAACATTAGTTTTTTGCTATATCCTTTCAAAAGCAGCCCACTGTAATCGTATAGTGGGCTGCTTTTGTTTATGTTTTAAAAAGAATCAATAGATAAATTCATAATTTTTTAATTTTAATAGCTAAATAAAATTAAATCTTAAAGAATAAAAACTACGAATACTATGTTCTTTAACCTTGTAATTTGACCCCCTTACCATAGCACACTCGTTCGTAATGCAAAATTCGAAAATTTTTAAATTAAAAACATTTTTAAAATTTTTCTCTCGAGTTTCATTTCGAGATGATTCGCTGACTACATTCACCCTTCTCCCGCACTAGTACGACTTACGGCATCTCTTCATTTCATTTTGCATTCCTCTCCTTTTTGTGTGCTAAGGATAGGGTGTCAAAGGGGTTAACCCCTGATTACTAGAAAGGAGCGATAAATAATGAGTGAATAACCTTATATTAGAATTGAGGTGTGTGATGAATATAGAAAGAGAGAAAATAAACAATGTTATATTATCAAGTGAAAGAAATTAAAAATGAAATCAGTGTATTATGCTCATCAAAAATAGAGCTTTACCCAAATGATTTGGTGGTGATTCCAGATTACAACAACGACCCAATTACTGGACGTGTTGAAAAAGTCGTGCCACCTTATCAAGTGCTTGTATCACCATTTCAACCAATTGAAATAATCGATAAAGTAAATATCAAACTTAAATCACATGTTTTATCTACTTATGAATGTATAACTTCTCAAAACTTTGTTAAAAAAGAATTTTGAGAATAAATTATTTTGTCCTAAAGCTCATACAACAAGAAGTTATAAGGTTACAACAATATAATTAAAGAGGTTACATACAGAGACTTGTATACTTAAATTAGCTAAAGAACTAGAGCTAAAGGAGGAGTATATGAAGAAATTTTTGACTGGATTTCTTACTATAGTCGTTGCCTTAACAACAATGACTACGAATCCAAGTAAAATCTATGCTGACAATACCGCAGAGTGGGAATCTATTTCTGCAAGTAAAGGGTCCGTGAAGGAAGTTATCAAAGATGGCGTACGCTATTATGAACTTTCATCATCTGATAGAAATGATAATCAAGACAATCCTGCAATCTTTAAACCTAATAAGGAATGGAAAACAGATGGTAAAGAAGCAAACTTTACATTTGATTTTATTGCAGAGAACACCTCCGAAAAAAACCGCTTTGGGGTTCATTTATTCTATACTGATTCTAAGAATTTTCTAACTGTAGCGTATGATGCAGGTGGGTGGTTTTGGGAATATAAAGTTGACGGAAATGGTACTTATAAAAATGACAATCGACTACCAGGTCCTAAATTAGGTTCGAAAAATACGTTAGAAGTTTCTTTAAAAGATGATCTTCTAATTGCTTGGATTACAAGTGATGATGGTGATAAGAAACAACTATTTACTCAATCATTCGATACAAATGTCATCAATCAACTTCAAGAAAAGTCTGAAGACATTGTCGTAAAACTAGGGACCTATTCAGGAATTCTCTCAAAAATTCTTGTAAAAGCGGATAACCAAGATGATATTGTTATTCCAGAACCTGAATTTGAGAGACCGGCCCTTGATACTTATGAGGAATATACGTTTGAAACTAATTTTGAAGATTTGACGGATGAATCACTAAAAGAGATGTTTACCGTTGAAAAAGGAAAAGTCGAAACATCAATCATTACACATGATGGCAATAATTCAGTACGACTTGATTTTTAATCAAGAGATAAAAATCTTATTATCTTCAGAGAAACACCACTTTTAGAAAATTATATTTTTGAAGCTGACATTACGATTGAAAAAGCAGAGGACGCCATTAACGATATGATTCGTTTTGGTCAACTTGTGCGTGTTCAAGATGGTGGTGAATATGGTTATGCTGTAATTGGAGATAATCAAGGGGATTATTTCACAGAAAACTTTGGTGCTAAACCAGCATGGTCCCCTACTTCCAAAGGAACAGTATTAAATCCAAATGAGGTCCACCACCGGAAGACTGTTGTAGAGGATCAAACAATAACGCTTTTTATTGATGGACAACAAATTCTTTCGAATACAATGGATGGCCTTGCTAAAGGCATAGGAGCATTTGGATTTTTTAAAGATCGCGGTATGGGTTCAGTGTTAGTCGATAATGTTAAAGTTACGAAAATAACACCTGAGCGTCCTGTTGATCCAGATAATGAAGGTGTCGTACCTGTAGAAATTAAATCTTCAGATATGACAGTTCGTCTTGACGAAGCATTTCCAAGGGTGCTCGATTACACCTTAACAAATGGTAAAAAAATGCAAGGTCAACCAACTAAAATTGATACTATTAAAATTAATAATGTTGATATTGTTCCAGAAGTAAGCTTAGAAAAAGTATCCGAAAATAGTATTAAATATATTTTAAAAGCAATCAATACGGAAAATAAAATTAATGCTGATCTTACGATACTTTTGGAAGTGAAAAATAATACTCTTGAATTTAGTGTAACTGAAATTAAGAATAATAATACTTCACAAAAAACAAATGAAGAAATTATCCGTACCCTCGAAATTCCAAATCATAGTTTAGTATCCGTCAATTCATCGGAAACGAATGCTAATGTGTACGGCGCAAAAATTTCAACTGATACAACTGTTAATGGTGATACATTAACGGAGGTAACTGACACACTACGAAGTTTTAACAGTAATTATATGTATGCTGTCATTTCAAACAGCAAACTTTCAGCAAGTATGCACAGTAATTCACAGTACTCATCAGGTGGTGGCGCAAATGACTTTGTACGTATAAATCCACGTGTAAAAGAATTTGAGTCTTATAACTCAGTAGGATTATCTAGTTCACCATGGATTTACCACCGTGATGTGATGTTCAATGAACAAACACTTGAATTACCAGAAGCTAAAGTTGTCATTACAGAAGATGCTAATGATGATGGTGTTGTGAATTGGCAAGATGGTGCTATTGCATTTAGAGATATTATGTATTCACCAGTTGGTGCAGAATCGGTTAAAGATTTAGTAGCTTATCGAATCGCAATGAACTTTGGTTCTCATGCTCAAAACCCATTCTTAATGACATTAGATGGTATTAAAAAAATAAACTTGCATACAGATACAATCAGTTTTACTAAAAGGTTATGGTAGTGAAGGACATGACTCAGGACACTTAAACTATCCAGATATTGGACGTCGCATGGGTGGTGTTGAAGAGTTCAAATACTTAATAGATGAATCGGTGGACTATGGCGCAAAGATTGGTATTCATGTTAATGCGAGTGAAACTTATCCAGAGTCAAAATATTTCAATGAAAAAATCTTACGTAAATCTGCAGATGGTTCCTACAACTACGGTTGGAACTGCATTGATCAAGGTATCAATATTGATGCTGCCATCGATTTAGCAAATGGACGTCGTTCTCGATTTGAAGACCTTAAAAACTTAGTTGGTGACAACCTTGACTGGATTTATGTTGACGTATGGGGTAATGGTCAATCTGGTGACAACAATGCATGGGCAAGTCATCAACTCGCAAAAGAAATTCATGATCAAGGATGGCGTTTAGGCGGAGAATGGGGTTATGCATTTGAACCTGATTCAACATTCCAACACTGGGCAGCCGACCTTACTTATGGAGGTTATACGCTAAAAGGTATCAACTCAACATTAACGCGCTTTATCTTTAACCAACAGCGTGATTCATGGCCTGCAGACTTCCCTTCATATGGTGGCGCTGCCGAATATCCGCTCCTTGGTGGTTATAACATGAAAGACTTTGAAGGATGGCAAGGACGTAACGATTATAATGGTTATATTGTAAATCTTTTCGAAAATAACCTTTCTACAAAATATATACAACACTTTAAGGTGAATCGTTGGGTTGAAGGAACTCCAGTTAATATGACTAACTCAAAAGGTAAAAACTTTGATTGGAACCCTGAAATGATGGTTGAACTTGTAAATGACGCAAATGATAAATTAATAATCGAAAGAAAATCAAATGATTATAAAAATGACCGCGATAATTATCGTTCTCGTACCATAAAACTTAACGATCGTTTAATCTTAGATGGTGATAAGTATCTTCTTCCTTGGAACTGGGATGAAAATGGAAATAACCTTACAGGCGATCAAGAAAAGCTTTATCACTTTAATAAAAAAGGTGGAACATCAACTTGGGAAATTCCAAGCGATTGGAATGTATCGTCTGTTAAGTTTTACCAGTTGACTGAAACCGGTAATAAATTAATTGATACTATTACAGTTAAAGATGGTCGAATTACCTTAGATGCAAAAGCAGAGATTCCTTATGTAATCTATAAAGGAGACCAGGCAGAAAAAAATGTAAGCTACGGAAGTGGTGCTCATATTGTAGATCCAGGATTCAATTATCAAAATCTTGATGCATGGGATGTGACAGGAGAAAATGCAGATGTCATAAAATCACAAGCAAGTAATGATATGTTAGGTATTCAGGATAATTCGGAGACAACTAAGGTTAGTCAAATACTTACAGGTTTAGAAGCTGGTGATACTTATGTAGCTTATGTTGGTGTCGACAACCGTTCAGATGCGAAAGCAATTCTTGAACTTAATGTGGATGGAGAAATAATATCTAACTATACCGAAAAATCCATCGCAAAAAACTATGTAAAAGCATATGCACACAATACAAACTCATCTACTGTGAATAACAATAGTTACTTCCAAAATATGTTTGTGTACTTTACCGCACCTACTAATGGTAAAAATGTTATATTATCCTTAATCCGTGAAGCGGGAGATGGCGCGACATACTTCGACGATGTGCGAATTACAAAAAACAATGGTAATCCTCATCTAAAAGAAAATGTATTCTACCAAGACTTTGAAAATAGTGCTCAAGGTATTTACCCATTTGTTGTGGGGAACGTTGAAGGTGTTGAAGATAACAGAACTCACTTATCCGAAAAGCATGAGCCATATACTCAACGTGGTTGGAACAATAAGAAAATTTCAGACGTAATTGATGGCGATTGGTCCTTGAAAACAAATGGTTTAACACAACGCAGAAAACTTGTTTACCAAACGATTCCTCAAAATATCCGCTTTGAAATTGGAGAAACATACAAAGTTTCATTTGATTACGAAGCAGGATCAGAAGGAACATATGCAGTTATGATTGGTGATGGAGAATTTACAGGAAATGAACAACAAATCCCTCTGACTGCTACACTCAATAAAGATGGTGCACAACGCTTTGAAGTTGAAATTACAGGATCAAAGTCTGGACAAACATGGTTTGGTATCTATTCAACAAGTGTAGCTCCTGATCTTCAAGATTCCTCGAATAAAGAAGCAAACTTTAGAAGTTACAAAGATGTTGTATTAGATAATGTTCGCATTGAGAAAGTAGTCCCACCTTACGAAGTCACATTAGAGAACAAAGAATTTAATATAAGTATGACTGGTCTTTCAAATGTTATTGAAAACACAGATATACTTAATGTAACTAAAGATGAAACACTCAAAAAAGAATTTGAAGAAAAGATGATTGATGTAGATATTTACAATATGAGTCTTGTACGTAACGGTATTGAAGTGAAACCACTTAATGGTGAAGTTACTGTAAGAATTCCAACACGTTCGACTCGTCAATTTATTTTCATGAAAGCATCGCAACCAGCGACTGAACTACTCCATCTACAATCAGATGGAACATGGAGACCAGTCAATGCTGAGTATTTAGATGATGCACTTGTATTCAAGACTCATGAGCTTGGAACTTATGCTTTAAATTATGGTAAAAAAATTATTCCTGTAGATAAGACATACTTAAAAACTCTTATTGAACAAGCTTCAGAACTAAACCCAGAATTATATACTGAATTAAGTTGGAAAGAGTTTGAAACAGTCCTTATAAGTGCAAAAGAACTTTATGATAATGAAGAAGCTATTCAATTATCTATTGATGAAATGGTTCAAACATTAACGAAAGCAATGAGTAATCTTGAACTTACTTCAGAGGAAGTTGTAAATTATGATGTCTTGCAAGAAACATCCAAAACTCTTAAAAAAGATGAATATACTGAGGAAAGTTGGACTAAATTTGAATCCATCCTTAAAAATGCAATTACGATGTTAGAAAATCAAGATGTTGATAGTCAACATGTTATTGATGCAATCGGGATTGAACTCAATGATGCTATAAGAGCGTTAGAAAAAACGAAATCAATCGATTCAATTAAACCAATTGATCCAGTCGATCCAAATAATCCTTCTCAAACAAAAGACTCTTCAGATTCGAAGCTTCCTGGTACAGGTGTCGAATCACCTATGAGTACTATTGTTTTAGGTATTAGTGCAGTGGTAATTGGAACACTATTTTTCATACTAAATAAACGTAAGCGTCAACCTAATTAAAAAAAAACAACGTACCTTTGATGGTGCGTTGTTTTTTTTTTAGTGAATCATGGTATGTATAGAACATGCCTTGAATTCATAAAGTTTCTCAAAGTTGTGTCGAAATTAGTGAGTATTTTATATTCTCATAACTTTGGTAACTTTTTGGTAACCTTTAAAATTAAAAACACAAAAAAAAACCACTTAAAAGTGAGTCTAAATTTTAAATGGTGCCCGAGGACGGACTCGAACCGTCATGAGTTTTACCTCGCTGGATTTTGAGTCCAGTGCGTCTACCGATTTCACCACTCGGGCATGTTGTTTGCTTAATAATAATATCTTAAAAGGGGCTTAAATGCAACCTAAAACTTAAAGTATTTCACATAAATAACGAATTTATTTATTTCCAATGAAAATAAAAGAGTTCACGCATGTGGAGTTGTCAAACAAAAGTAGACATTAATAAAAGACTAGAAACCCTTATCCATTTTATATTGGATAGGGGTTTTGTAATTTAAACAGTAAGCAGGTCTTTCAAAATTGAAATAATGTACATATTCTTCGATAAAATTTTCAAAGTTATCTACGGACCAGTATTGATAATCACACGCCATTTCTGCTTTAATCCATCCATTTAATGATTCGATAATTGGATTATCTGTAGGTGTTCCAGCTCGCGACATAGATCTAATTATGTTATAATTTTCATGCGCTTTAGCGAAAGCTTTAGAGTGTTAGACAGCTCCTTGATCTGTGTGAAGAATCGTGGGAGCTGTTTTTTTATTATCCTTAAGTAGCAAGGAGATCCTCGAGACACTTGTAGTAAGGCTTAGGATCACCAGTTGTACGCGATAATGCAGAACTGATAATTTCATTGTTAAAGGTATCAACCATTAAAGTCCATTCATAATAATCCCTTGTTTCGAATATGTGTCATATCTGAAACAATAATTTCTAAAGGTTTGGTTGCCTCCATTGATTCTTTATAATATTAGGATAAATTCGACTTTGTGTTCCAGGTTTTATAGGAATAGTGTTTAACTTTTGATTTAATATTTAAAAACTTGCAACACTTGTGGATTAAATTATCGGAAAATTCAATCCCTAAATCACTTTGCTTTCTCATGACTGCAGCGATATCATGATAACCATAACTTGGAAAACGGCGATGCCAGTCTTTAATCACAAAGCTAAGAATCGCTCTTTTTTGTTCATAAATATTGAGATCATTCTTATGCTTTAACCACTTGTAATAACCAGATCGGTTCAAATTCATAAATCTAAAAATGAACGTAATCGGATGTTTAAAAGATAAGTCATGTGCTATTTGGAATTCTTGTCTTTTAAGTAACGAACTCCTTGTTTACACCAACTCCTTTCACCTGGTACCCTTTTTTTAATCGTGCAATCTCAATATCTCGTTTTAGAATTTCGAGTTGAAGTCGTTCGAGCTCAGTTAATGATTTACTCGTATGAAGCGCAGAAAAATGATTTCCTGTCTTTTTCTTGTTTTTTAAACCCTCTTTACCATCGCGCATGAATCGATCAATCCAACCATTAATCGTTCCTTTAGGACTTGTGATAGTTTCGCAGCACTTATATGTTCATCAATATGACGTGTAACGACTTTAATACGATCCTCATAAGTCCATTTATTATTTAATCCACCTTTGGGTCTTCCCATCATTAATACCTCCGTTTTATCTTTGATTTTATTATTACACAAAAAAAGTAGACAAGTCTTTTTTACTTGTCTACTTTTAGTTTACTACTCCACGCATGTGAACCCTTCTATTTCTTTAAAATTTGATCTTTTAATACTTGGTATTGTTCTTTATTAATCTCGAGGGGTTCATGGCGCATAGCACGTTCAATTTCAGTAAGTGCGCGTTGGTCATGACCATTTTCTTCCAAGATCATCGCTTTACGGAAATACCAAACACCTTTAAGTTCCTCAGGGGATTGTTCGATCAAGGTATCAATGGCTGCCAGTGAGTCCATATCGTGATTAATAAAAATTGATTCATCCAAATCCAGTTTCTCAAGAAGTTGGGTGCGATTATCCATATCCGATTCGCGAATAAAGGTACGCAGTGCTTCAAGTGATTGTTTGGTGGATTCAACTTCATCACGCATCAATGCATATTCATAAAGCTTCATTAAGTACTCTAATTTTTGATTGCGGTTCATATGAAGTTTCTCCATACCCTGCGCAATGCTTTGAACCTGCTCACTGTCATTGACACTCATAAAATAATTAAGTTTAAAGAAGTTACGGTTAAATGTGGGGATGGTCAGTTTCGCAAGCCAACTATCAATGTTTTTCGTGAAGGTTGGGGTGTCACTTTCCATAAATGCTTTCATTGCCTTATCACTCGCTCTTTTACCCAGTAATCGGATTAAAAGTTGAATCGCGATAAATGCAACGACAAAGATCATAAACAATTTTAAGTAATCCATGGCTTCCTCCTATTTGGAATATCTAGTACTATAATAGACTATTTCACGTAATAATGAAATCCCTATCACCATTATTCGAAGTTTTCAAATTCGATAATCCCACATGCAACCCCGAGCATTTCCGGATGTTTGTATGCATCACGTTGTAATTGGGTTGTTTTGTCCATGCGACTGATTTCATACATATCGGTTGTCCCATAGATGCGCTCCAGTGCTTGATATCGGTTATGTGAAGAAGCAATGATTTCGAAGCGATTTCCAAACTGAACGATATGGCTGTTTGGATCACCAATTAAAGCCATAATCCCGCGATGAATTAACCATGTTCGGGTAATAAACGCTTTAAAATGATGTTCGGGGAAGGTCTTTGTAAAGAAGTCATGCGCTTGTTTGAGGGATGCATCGATGGCTTGTGGTGATAAATTGGCATCACGTTTTATATGAATGTTAAGCATCATGGTGTTTTCAGGAAAACGGTGTTTTTGTTGTTGGGGTAAGTGCATGGTGTCATGACCACTCCGTTCAATCTCCGCATAACTGAATGGAAAAATTTGATAACGCAAACTTCCAAGTTCAAACATTTCAAAACGGAACATAAAACGTAACCAGATGACATCACTATCGCTGAGTCCATAATGATCATTGGATTTATGATAACGTTCAATACGATAGTTTAGGTCTTGAATGCTGGCGTTAAAGATTGCATCGTCAATACCACGCTGAATATATTGTTCTTTGAGCTCAGGAAGCATATAAAGCGTTCGCATGAGGCGTTCTTGGGGATTGAGTTTCAATATAGGGAGTGCGTTCTTTTCACCCGTATACGGCTTCGCACACGTTTCCAAGACATATTGATAGTTATCGTATTGTGAGATTAGGATTGAAATTGCATCGTCATTAAACTGTGCTGTTTTTAATAGTTTCTTAAGCATTAGGGCACCTCTTTCATAAATTGGAAAAAAAGACATCATGAAGATGTCTTTTAAGCATTAATTGAGAAAATGTCTTCAGACTCGGGTGTTACCGATTCCCCTTCTTTAAGAAGCGTAATGGATTGTCCTGAAGTTAGAATAAAAGGACTTACTAAAGATTTTCCGTTTTCACGAATATAATCAAGATCCACAGTGGTTAACAGATCACCTTGGGTAACCTTATCCCCTTGCTTCACAACACCATTAAATCCTTTACCATTAAGTTCCACCGTATCAATTCCTAAATGAATTAACATCTCCACACCACTTGCATCCGTAATGCCAAAGGCATGGCCTGTAGGAAAGACCAAAGTTACATCACCACTGATGGGTGCATAGACCTTACCCTCTGTAAGTTCAAGGGCATAGCCATCCCCCATCATTTTGGTTGAGAACACTTGATCTGGAACATCCTTAAGCGCTAAGACGGTACCGGTACCAAATGAACGGTATGATTCTTTATTTTTTTTAAACAAGCCAAACATAATATCGTCCTCCAATCAGTTACTCTAATTTTATCATATTATTTTAAAAATATAATTGTTAAGTGTTTGAAATTTACGCATAAATTTCGTAAACGATTTCGGATTTGGAAACTAAGCCTTGAAATCGTGAAGGGATTCAAGCAGCGCCACTAGGAATTCATAAGTACGGTCAAACGACGCGATATCCAAACGTTCATCCGGTGTATGAATATCAAACATAATTGGACCAAAACTTACAATATCGATATGAGGCATTTTACCCTTCCAAATACCAAGTTCCATTCCACCATGTGTTGCTTCAGTTTCCATGTCTTGACCACGAAGTTCTTTATAAACACTCATTGTACGTTCGCGTAGTTTTGACTTCGCATCGTAGTTCCATCCAGGGTAACGTGACGTAAACTCGGTCTCAAGATCATTTTGTGCTGCAATCCACTCAACTTGACGCATTACCGTATCCAAGACAAACGCTTGCGTTGCACGAATCGACATCGTGATTTCCAGTTCATTTTCATCTAATCGTACTGTCCCAATATTTGAAGACGTGATGACCAAGCCTTCAATTGCTTTACTCATTTGAATTACACCATAAGGAAGCATAAAGAGTGCATCCACAACACGACGTGTGTCTGCTTCACATAAAGCACGAGTTGTATGACCTTCTGTTAAGGTAAAGTTTAAACCCGCATCACTGAATTCATATTGTTCTTTAAAGCCTGCTTCCATTTCTTTAAACCATGCTTTAAATCCTTCAATATCTTTCATGGCTAAGGTGAAATCATGTTCACGCGTAATCGCGTTCATTTTTAAACCACCCTCTGCAGCAACCACACGGAAATCAAATTGATCGAGTGCACGACGCATAATGATTCCTGCAATCTTGGAAGCATTCCCACGCTCTTGATCAATTTCACCACCTGAGTGACCACCTAAAAGACCACGAATTGATACGGTAATTGTATCCGAATCAATATCTTCAAATTGTACTGCCTTCGCAAGACGTGCACGCACACCCCCACATGAGGATACATACGTTTCAACTTCACCCGATCCATCCAAACCAATGCATAATTCTGACTTAAGCATTGATGTATCCAGTTCAGTCGCACCCGTTAAGCCCGTTTCTTCTTGAACCGTAAAGACGCATTCAAGGGCAGGATGTCCCATTTCTGAGTCCGCTAAAACTGCCGCAACCCCGGCACCATCATCAGCACCCAACGTTGTATTATTAGCATAAAGCATCCCATCTTTAATAATCAGTTCGATTGGATCCACATCAAAATCATGATTACTGTCTTTGTTTTTTTCCGCAACCATATCTGTATGGGATTGAAGCATTACAGTCGGTGCATTTTCATAACCTGGAGTTGCCGGCTTAAAGATAATCACATTCCATAATTCATCTTGGATGTAGTTTAAACCTAATCCTTTCGCAAAATCAACTAAGTGATTACTAATTGCTTCTTCATTAAACGAAGCACGAGGAATCGCACTGATTTCTCTAAAATATTTCATTACAACTGATTCACTCATAAAAGACCTTCTTTCTTGTTATTTGTCGTATAAATCATATCACATTCCTTTGAAATATCACATAAATCAATTATATTATTAATAAGGAGGAGCAGTATGAAAAAATTTATCACAGAATTCAAAGAATTCGCAATGCAAGGGAATGTGATTGACATGGCAGTTGGGGTTGTTATCGGGGGTGCGTTTGGGAAAATCGTAACGTCACTGGTAGCAGATATCTTTACACCACTCATTAGTTTATTAACCGGAGCCGCAAACTTTGAGGACTTGAAGTGGGTTATTAAACCTGCAGTCGGTGAAACACCCGCCGTTGTCATGAGTTACGGAAACTTCCTACAAGCAACAATCGACTTTATTGTCATTGCTTTATGTATCTTCATGGTTATCCGAGCTATGAATAAATTAAAAAAAGCACCTAAAGTTGTGGAAGAGGCACCTGCACCAAAATCAGATGAAGTTGTGTTACTTGAAAACATCTTAGATGAACTCAAGAAAAATAAATAATCGCTGAAAAAGCATAAAAAAATAACACCTATTATAAGCGGTGTTATTTTTCTTATAGTAGTATTATAGCTACCATAATAGATTTTGTCTCCCAAACTAAATCCACCATGTCTAAGATTCATCACGTCTCAGACACGTCTATTATATCAAATTTTTCTTACTTTTCAAATGCTTCTTGCAAGCGTTCAGTTAAAAATGTATTGCGTTTGGCTTCGTGGTGATTTTCAACTGCGGTGTGAAAGGCATCCAATTCACCAACTAAGACGAGTGATTTTGAAGATCGCGTTGCCCCGGTATAGTAAAGTCGACGGGATAACATGCGGTAAAAATCTCGCACTGCTACAAGAATCACAATGGGATATTCCGACCCTTGAGCTTTATGAACACTCATGGCATAAGCATGGGTAATGTTTATATAGGAAGATGGCTCATACTCGACGAAGTTTCCATCAAAATCAACAACCAAACGTTTGGCTTCAACTTCCACAAGCATCCCAATATCGCCATTAAATACAAAATCATCCGGTTGATTTTTAAGTTGTAAGATTTTATCCCCTTCTCTAAAAATCCGTGTCCCGTACATGATTTGTGCTTTTTGAGGACTTTCAGGATTACACATTTTTTGAAGGAAGTGATTTAAATTATCAATCCCAGCTGGACCTGAGTACATGGGTGCTAAGACTTGAATATCGCTTAAATCATAACCACCCTGCATAGCTTCACCCACAACCTTTAAGACAATATCTTTGACACTGCCATAACGGCTATCAAAGACCCGGACATCACGATGATAATTTGAAACATCCAGAAGACCTTGATTCATATTAACCGCTAAGTCAATAACTTCAGATCCGGCCTCTTGACGGTAGTTTCGTTCTAAGGAAATTGTTTTAAATACCTTCGATGCAATTAAATCCCCTAACACAAAACCACTGCTCACTGATGGAAGCTGATCTTTATCACCCACAAACAGCAGTTTTTTTACCTTCTCCGATGCTTTTAAGATATGAGCAAGAAGCCATGTATCGACCATTGAAAACTCATCGATAATTAAAATATCGGTTTCTAATGGGTTTTCTTCATGCATACCAAACTTATTGGATTCCAAATCCCATTTAAGAACAGAGTGAATCGTAGCGGCTTGGACGTTGGTTAATTCTTCCAAGCGTTTTGCGGCACGCCCAGTCGGCGCACATAAGGTAATGTGTAGCCATGGACAATTTGCTTGGAGTAATGTGACCACACCCGATAACAAGGTACTTTTCCCCGTTCCCGGACCACCGGTGAGAATCATGACATCTTCACATAAAAAGGACTCAATGGCTTCACGTTGGGTATCATCAAATTCAATGCGAAGCTGAGATTCTATTGAAGCGATTTTAGATTCCAAATCATCCAGATCAAAATCATAACCTGTGTATTTAAAATTCTTAAGGGTTTCGGTAACATAAACTTCACTATCATATTGCGTACGATGGTAAAGACGGTCACCATCTTCAACCAATTCACCGCTTTGAACTAGCTCTTGATACGCCGCTTCCACTCGCTCTGCATCCCCCATTCGCACCCCATCAAACAATTTATCTTTGGTAATAAAACTGTCACCCGCCCCAAAACAAATTGTTTTATAACGGTCAAGAACCAGTGCCTCAACACGCAAGGGATCATCCAGCGCATAACCAAGCGACATTGCGACTTTATCAGCGGTTTTAAATCCAATACCATCGACGTCATAAACAAGACGATAAGGATTTTCACGAATCACTGAAATCGCATTATCACCGTATTCTTTGTTTATTTTAATAATTTGCTTATTTCCAAGTCCATGGGCAAGCAAAAACGATACCGCATCTTCTTGCGCGTCTTGTTTGCGAATCACCGAAACAATCATTTCCGCTTTCGCTTCCGTAATCCCTTTAACGTCAAGTTTAAAAGACTCATCCTCACGAATTTGATCTAAAACATCTTCGCCATAAGTATCCACAACTGCAGTTGCCGTTTTTTGACCGATACCGGGAAAATTGGGTCCACTTAAAAAACGAATAATAAAATCACGGTGTTGGGGAAGCATTTGTTTAAACGCAATGACATCAAACTGCATGCCATAACGTAGATCTTCGACGTAATCCCCTTTAAACTCATAAAATGAATCCAGCTCTAAAGTCGCCAATGGCCCCTTAATGGTCATTGGCTTTTGATTGCTATTGAAAAGAACAATCCGGAAAATACCATATCCAGATTGTTCATTTTTAAATATACATGTTTCGACTGATCCTTTAATCGTTTGTTCCATAATATTGACCTCAAATCTAACCTAAAAACATTGGTAGAATTACAGTTAATGTTGCGAAGGTATTGTTCAACATATGGACAAAAATTGCTCCCCATATTGAACCTGTTACTTCAAATGCCATAATCATAAAAATTGCCATTCCTGAATAAGGAATTAAGTAAATCAATTGCGTTAAATCTCCGGTAAGCATCATATTGGGTAAGACATGGATTAACCCAAAGAGCAAACACGAAATCACGATGCTTGATCGGTATGATTTTTCAGAACGCAAGGATTGGTAAAACGCTCCACGAAAGACAATCTCTTCCACAATGGGCGCAAACACAATTGTTGCAAACATATTTAGATACGGAAAATTACGCAACCCTTCATTGACCGCTTCTTGATTGGCACTTACGACACCACTTCCCAGAATTAATTGAACCAACAAACCCAGTGCAATATTAAATAAAAGCATAAGACCTGTTATCCTAAATACTGGAAGAATGTTTGTCCGAATATTTCGTTTAAAAAAATAGAAACTAGCTCTCAATGGCTTATAAACGATTGCAACCATTGATATCAATGTAAAAAGGTAGATAAACATCGCCACACGCGGTGTTACGACCCCTTGTGTACCACTTACCCAAGCACCGATGCGTGGGTAAAGGTATTGGAATCCACAGAAATAATTTAGAACCACTAAAATCACTTGAAAGGGGGTAAACTCAAATCGCCCCTGATCAACATCATAATTTCGAATCATAGGTTACTTCATTTCCATTTGTATCAAACACACGGTCAATGCGACCGCCACCAAGACATGCTTCACCAAGATAGAAGACGGCTTCTTGCCCCAATGTGACTGACTTCACATCATCAATCATTTCAACACGGAGTCGCGTCGCATCGATCCAAGCAATACGCACTCGCACATCTTTTGACGATATCTAAATTTTGCGGTACATTCAAGATCCACTTTTCATCCGCAAACCAGTTCATTTCCGCAATTTCGGCAGCACCGGCAAAGAGCATTGGATGGTCTGCGCCTTTTCCAACATAGATACGGTTTGTTGATAGGTCTTTTCCCACCACAAACCATGGGCCTACAGCCGTACTGATGTCCAAGCCATGGCGTTGACCTATTGTATAGAACATAACACCTTGATGTTTTCCGAGTACTTTTTGTGTATCCTCATCGATGATATCCCCTTCCACATCTTTAAGGTAGTTTTTAAGGAAATCACGATATTGACGTTCACCAATAAAGCAGATGCCCGTAGAATCTTTTTTGGTTGCTACCGGTAAATCTAATTCTAAGGCGATACGACGAACCTCGTCTTTGGTTAAAGAACCTAATGGGAATAATACCCGTGGTAACACTTCAGGACGAACACGGCTTAAGAAATACGTTTGATCTTTATTTTGATCGACGGCACGATACATTGTCCCATCACGTGTAATGGCATAATGACCGGTCGCAAGTGCTTCAAAACCATTCGCATCCATAAAATCGTAGAATGCATCAAACTTCACAAAACGATTGCATAAAATGTCCGGATTCGGAGTATTTCCGCGTTCGGTTTCTGCTAAGAAAAATGAGAACACATGATCCCAATATTCTTTAACGTAATCCACACGAAGCAATTCTAAACCCAAATGGTCAGCAACACGTTTCGCATCATCATAGTCCACTTCTTGTGAACACATATCATTTTTAATGGTTGGGTTTCCCAGAATATCATTATTCGCAAAAGAATCCCAATTACGCATAAAAGCGCAAGTAACATCATGTCCTTGCGATTTTAATATATGAGCCGCGACTGCGCTATCGACGCCTCCAGATAAACCTACTAATACTTTCATTTTTCATCATCTTTCATTGCCATGCTGCATGACCCATACTTTGGACAGGTTGGATCACACGAATGTCTATTTGCCGAACGTAATTCCGGCGGTAGAAATGCATCGATTTCTTCTTCATCATACCCCACTAAGAATGATTTATCATTCATAATGATTGGACGTTTTAAAACGGATGGATGTCGTTGAATAAATGTAATTAATTCACTCATCGATAATTCCTCTAAGTCAAGTTGTGATTCTTGCATCACTTTTGAACGTTTCGAGATAATATCTTCCGTACCGTTTTCACTTCGCATAAGTAAATGTTTAATTTCTTTTTCGCTAAGAACCGATGTAAATATGTTTTTTTCAATAAATTTTAAATTCCGATCTTTAAGCCATTGTCGAACTTTTCGACACGACGCACAACCAGGAGATGAATAAAGAACAATCATGTGCAAACCTCCCTTTTAATCAATTATACATTTTATATGTATATTTTGAAAGACCTAGAAAATAATTCTAGGTCATAATTCATGAATCTTTTTGATATTTATGTTAGGCGAACTTAGTTGCGTTTCCAATCAAGACCAAATTTCGATTGCACATCATGCAATGTTGCTTGGGCTTGAGGACGGACACGGGATGCGCCTTCCGCTAAAACATAATTGAGTGTATTGGATTCAATACACTCGTGATAACGTGCTTGAATCGCCTCTAATTCAGCGCAAACAACGTCTGCGACTGCCTTTTTAAAACTTCCATATTGTTGGCCTTCAAATACTTTTACGGCGTCATCAATACTGATTTCTTTCAGTGAAGCATAGATGGTTAGTAAGTTCGCAACCCCTGGTTGGTGTTCTGGATCATATTGCACAACACCAATACTATCCGTCACTGCTGACATAATTTTCTTACGTGCTTTTTTAGTGTCTTCTTTTAAATAAATGACCCCTTTGTCCCCTTCGCGATCTGATTTACTCATTTTCTTGCTTGGATCTTGTAAGGACATAATGCGTTTTCCAACCTTCGCAATGACCGGTTCTGGAATTTTAAACGTATCCCCAAATCGATTATTAAAACGTTCGGCTGTATCACGCGCTAACTCAACGTGTTGTTTTTGATCTTCACCAACAGGTACAAGCTCTGCACCGTGAATTAAAATATCGGCTGACATTAAGGTTGGATACGTATAAAATCCAGCACTTAAGGAAACACCGCTGTCTTTTTTATCTTTATATTGAGTTTGACGGTTTAATTCACCCATTGGGGTAACACACGATAATAAGAAACCAAGTTGCGCAATTTCAGGAACATCACTTTGGAGAAAGATGTCTGTTTTTTGCGGATCAAGACCACATGCCAAATAAAATGCCAAGGCATCCCTTAAATTGGTCTCAAGTTCTTCCGGATCAATCGGCATGGTAACACAGTGTAGATTCGCGATAAAAACACTTAAATCGTATTCATCTTGCGATGCTACAAAAGGCTTTAACGCGCCAATATAGTTTCCTAATGTTAATTGTCCTGTTGGTTTAATACCACTAATCATTCTCTTTTTCATTTCATTGTCCTCCATAAACATCCATTAAATAGATTTCTTCGGCACGTTCTGCTGTAATTTCTTGGGCATCAACCAGACGATTTAATACATGACGTTGCCGCGCTTTCGCAGCCTCAAAATTAGAACTCAAGGCATAATAAGACGGTGATTGTGGCAACCCCATTAAAAGCGTCGCCTGTCCTTCATTCAATTCGAAAGGTAGGACCTCAAAATACCCCATGCTTGCATGGTATATCCCGGAATAACCATCACCGTAATAGATTATATTTAGATACATCTCCAGGATTTCTTCTTTAGTATACGTTAAAAGTAAGTCACGTGTTACAAAATATTCGGATACTTTCCGCACAAAAGAGGCATCATGATCAAAATATATATTTTTAGAAACTTGTTGTGGAATGGTTGATCCCCCTTCCACAAGTTTACGACTTTGAATATTATGAACAATCGCACGTAAAACTGCACGCAAATCCATTACCGATTTCCGAGTAAACAAACGGGAGTCTTCCGTAGCAACCATGGCCTTTAAAGCAAGGTCAGGGATTTCATCGATTGTAGTATACGCTTCATCTTTTTTTAATTCGATTAAAACCGTATCAATTGGTTTTTTCAGGATAACCGATTGATACTCTTTGTATCCGAAAAAGAGGATGACCCCCACAACCACCAAGGCAACGGTCACCATCATTAAAACAAGTTTTCGTATCAGTTTTCTCATATTCACACATCGTAATAAAAAACACAGTCGCCTGTGTTTTTTATTGTCCCATCGACTTCATGATCTGACGAATTTGCGCTTCAGACGGTTTACGTCCCATTTGCATGTACATCGCACGAATCATTTTTTCGTTAATTGGTGGGTTTTCTTTTAATTGTTTTTCAAAATACTTCTTACTTAAGAAGAAAGCAACGACACCTCCAACCAATAACCCTAAAACAAAATAAGTAATTGATAAACCTGTTGTACTTAGTAGTGTTAGCATACTCTCACCATCCTATCTATATTTTATAACGATTCCTTGATAAACACAAGGACCGATTTAATCATTCAAAATAAAAACCCAAAGGGTTGATATTATTCCCTGTGTTAACAGGTGGGTATCCTGTCATGGGTTTAGGATTCTAATAAATTAGCTTTCACACCACGCATAAACATCCGGATTCCCTTATATCAAAGTGTCGGAAATATATTTCCCTTTGGGCACCACTATTATAACACACAATTCATGGTTTCGTGATATACTATATGAGAAAATTACGAGGTGAATGTATGAAATTAAGTAAAAGTTTCTTTTATACCATTAGGGAAGATGTTCGTGATGAAGATTCTACCAGTGGTAACCTACTCGTTCGAGCTGGGTATATTAAAAAAAGTTCTTCCGGGGTATATATGTATATGCCACTTGGTTTAAAAGTTAAAAATAAAATCGAAAACATTATCCGTGAAGAGATGAACGCCATCGATGCACAGGAAATGACCATGCCTACCTTGATTCCTGAAGATGTTTATGTAGCCTCAGGACGTCGTGATATTATTGGTACCAGCATGTTCCAATTGGATGACCGTTTTAAAAAACCATTTGTTTTAGGTCCTACGCATGAAGAGTTGTTTGCGCAAGCAGCACAAATGAAAATTCGTTCGTATAAAGATATGCCATTTAGCCTTTATCAATTTCAAACGAAATTTAGAGATGAAGCACGTCCTCGTTTTGGTTTAATTCGTGTACGTGAGTTTGTGATGAAGGATTCCTATACCTTTGATACTGATCTTGAATCCGCTGACAAGTCCTATGACGCGATGTTTGAAGCGTATAAACGTATCTTTGATCGTGTTGGACTGGATTATCGTATCGTTCGTGCAGACACAGGTATTATGGGTGGTTTACTCTCTGAAGAGTTTCAGGCTGTTACTGATATCGGTGAAGACATCTTAGTACTTGGCGAAGAAACAGGATATTCAAGTAACCTTGAGGTTGCGGAAAACGTAAATCGTATTCAATCTGATGAACCATTCTTAAGTATGGAAAAAGTCTATACGCCCAATGCACGTACAATTGAAGAGGTTGCTTCATTTTTACAACAACCCGTTCAAAAATTTGTAAAAACATTAATCTATCGCTTGGATGATCAATATGTTGCCGTTTGTGTTCTTGGAGACCGTGATGTAAATGAAACTAAGCTTGCGAAATTATACAAAGCAACGGAAGTTGAACTTGCCGACTTTGAAAACGTTCAAAAACATACGGGTGCTTCTGTTGGATTTGCAGGACCTGTAGGTCTTGAAATTGATGTTGTTGTTGATAAGATGATTGAAGGATTACGAAATTTCACAGTGGGTGCAAATGAAAATGACCACCACTTCATTAATGTGAATCATTCTGATTTTAAAGCAACACACATTATCGACGTATCAAATGTTAAAGAAGGCGATCCAAACCCAGATGGTAAAGGCGTTCTTACATTCTCAAAAGGGATTGAAGTTGGAAATACCTTTAAACTGGGGACAAAATATTCAAAAGCAATGGGTCTTGAATACCTAGACCAAAACAACAAACTTCAAGATGTATATATGGGATCTTATGGAATTGGACTGGGTCGTACTCTTGCAGCTGTTGTTGAACAAAACAATGATGAAAACGGTATTGTATGGCCCATGAATCTTGCGCCATTCCAAGTAGCAATCGTTGTTATCAATAATAAAAACGAAGAACATATGGCCTTCGCAGACGATTTATATCAAGAATTAACCCAAGCAGGACTTGAAGTGATTCTCGATGATCGTAAACAACGTCCAGGTATTAAGTTTAACGATATGGATCTCATTGGGGTTCCATTACGAATTACCGTCGGACGTGATGTGGAACACGGTGAAGTCGAACTGAAGGAACGTAAAACTGGTGCGGAACAAAAAATTAAACGTGAAGACATCTTGAGTGTTCTTAAATCTTATATGTAAAACACAAAAACTGGACTTAATCATCCAGTTTTTTTATGCTTTTATAAAAAAAAAGAAGAAGCCGAAGCTTCTACTCTTTTTCCTCACGATGATGTTTCAATACAAACATACCGATTCCTGAGATTAATAATAAACTACCATAGAGTAAGACATTGTTTGCACTTACACCTGTTTGAGGCAATTGTTCTTTACGAACACCCAAGACTTCAGGTTTTGAAGGTTCACCAGGTTTCGCAGGTTCAACAGGTTTTGTAGGTTCTTTTGGTTCGTGTGGATCTACAATGACCGGTTCATCATAATAGTTTGTAACGGTTAAACCGTCCTCACTGTAAACCGCAACATAACCTTTTGGTACATCAAGTTCGATAACGGTATAAACATAATCTTTTCCATTAGGATCTGTTTTTGGTAAATCCTCAAAGCCTGCTGTTTCCTCACCATTGACTAAATCTACCGTAATTCCCATTTCAATGCTATCACGGACTAACCCAAATGTGATGGTAGGTTTAACACTTGGACCACCGTCCCAGATTTTGTGTGCGGTAATATCGATTTTCTCAACGATAAAGTGATTGGTAATTGTGAGTGCATCCGTTTGTTCCATTTCATAGCCTACCGGCACATTGACTTCTTTTGCGGAATAAACGATTTCATTTCCTGCTTTGTCAAGAATTGGTAAATTCTTAAATGTTACCACATCAGTACCTGATGTTAAGGTTTCAAGATGATTTTCAAGTGCAATGTCATTTGCATAAAGTTGAATTTGAATGGTTGGGTGAACCGCAGGTCCACCAACCCATACTTTGTTTACAGCTACATCACGTAGGTTATAGGTATTGGTTACTTCAAGTCCATTTTCATGTTTGATATAGTTTTCTAAATCTGTTGTTTCTTTAACAAAATATGTGTATTCATGACCTTCTTTGTCGAATTTTAACTGTTTTCCAAAATCAGCGGTTGTTTGACCATCAACCAATTCCATGGTTGCACCTTCAACACGTTCTGAAACACCGTTTGCGCTACGGTAGAGATCAAATGTTACCGCAGGCCGTGGTGACGTACCACCCACCCATTTCTTTGTCGCAACAACATAAAATCGTTGGTAATCGTTGTAAATTGACTTCGATTGGGATTTTTCAGTCATTTCAATTCATATTCTGTTGAATCCAACTCAAACCCATCACTCGTTTTGATTTCTTTTAAGGTATAACTACCGGGTTCAAGATTGAAATCAAAGATACCATCTTCATTGGTAATTCCTTCTATCTTCTTGCCATCTTTATCTGTAATCTCAAAGGTAACGCCTTCGAGCACTTCATCTGTATCTTTAATAAATTTTTGCACGCGGAATACACCTTTTTCCTTCATTTCTCCACCGATTGTCGCATCATCAAACATATTCACAACGGATGTATCAGTATAATGTTTGGGTGTATCCGTCACAAGATTTCCGGATTCATCTTTATATTCAATTGTTGACGCATTTTTATAATTTTCAAGTTTCTTATCAAAAGCACGCGTATCATAAGTAACGATAAATGTTGTTTTTGCTGCTTTTTCTCTTGGAATCATTACCGTTAGAACTTGACCCTCAACAGTAATTGTTCCATATTCTTTATTAAATTCTTCAGCACTGATGTGTTTGAGTTCTCCATTGGCTTCCACGTCACCCATGATTGATCCATCAACCAGTTTATGACCTTCACCAATTGTATCGATTACCTTCACATCGGATTGCACTGCTTCTTTAGGACTGTTGATGTTTAACCACCAGTTCATATCGCCGTGAACTTCTGTTGAAAATGTTCCGGTTTTCCAGTAAAAGATTGGACTTGGTTCAACACCTGTAGGGGTTCCAGGTTGTGAGATTGTAATCATTTGTTTATCCAATGAACCCAATCCAAGATTGGTTGGAAGTTCCGCAATTTTATCTTCTTCACCACGGTATGCATTATCGTATACCGATTTTAGATTAATCGTACCTGTAACGTTTTCAAGTTGAAGTACATCCTCCATAAATTCAAAATGAATGTGACTTCCATTAAAGGTTAACTCACCAAGGGTGATTTGTTTTCCATTTTTATCAAATGCATGTACAGGCATTTTTGAACCCATAGCACGAAGGGAACGTAAACTTACCTCATCATTACTTGGTAATGTTAACTCGAAATAATCACCTGGTTTAAATTTAACTTTTTGACCATTGTTCATATCGCTGAACGCTAAGTTAAACTCAATAGGTTGACTTGGATTGTTGATTAATCCCTTAGGATTAACGTCGAATTGGGTAAAGATCGCTTCATTTGTATAATCTTTAGGACTGCTTGATGCATTCACATTTGTGGTAATACCTGAAACGATTAGAACTAAAGCAATAAGTGACCTTAGAATCAACTTTGTCTTCGTATTTTTCATATTCTCTCCTTTACTTGTGAACTTTTATGACCTTTGTCACAAAACTTACACATTTTTGCACCTTTTCATCACAAAGTTATCACGATTCCTTACAAAATGTATCTAATGAACAAACTTAAGCAATTGTTCACTTATTTATGGCATTAAATACACAAGATTTTGCACAATAAAAAAACCTACGTTTATTGGAGTAGTAAACTAAAAGTAGACAAGTAAAAAAGACTTGTCTACTTTTTTGTGTAATAATAAAATCAGAGATAAAACGGAGGTATTAATGATGGGAAGACCCAAAGGTGGATTAAATAATAAATGGACTTATGAGGATCGTATTAAAGTCGTTACACGTCATATTGATGAACATATAAGTGCTGCGAAACTATCACAAGAAACAGGAATACCGAAAGGAACGATTAATGGTTGGATTGATCGATTCATGCGTGATGGTAAAGAGGGTTTAAAAAACAAGAAAAAGACAGGAAATCATTTTTCTGCGCTTCATACGAGTAAATCATTAACTGAGATCGAACGACTTCAACTCGAAATTCTAAAACGAGATATTGAGATTGCACGATTAAAAAAAGGGTACCAGGTGAAAGGAGTTGGTGTAAACAAGGAGTTCGTTACTTTAAAAGACAAGAATTCCAAATAGCACATGACTTATCTTTTAAACATCCGATTACGTTCATTCTTAGATTTATGAATTTGAACCGATCTGGTTATTACAAGTGGTTAAAGCATAAGAATGATCTCAATATTTATGAACAAAAAAGAGCGATTCTTAGCTTTGTGATTAAAGACTGGCATCGCCGTTTTCCAAGTTATGGTTATCATGATATCGCTGCAGTCATGAGAAAGCAAAGTGATTTAGGGATTGAATTTTCCGATAATTTAATCCACAAGTGTTGCAAGTTTTAAATATTAAATCAAAAGTTAAACACTATTCCTATAAAACCTGGAACACAAAGTCGAATTTATCCTAATATTATAAAGAATCAATGGAGGCAACCAAACCTTTAGAAATTATTGTTTCAGATATGACACATATTCGAAACAAAGGGATTAATTATGAATGGACTTTAATGGTTGATACCTTTAACAATGAAATTATCAGTTCTGCATTATCGCGTACAACTGGTGATCCTAAGCCTTACTACAAGTGTCTCGAGGATCTCCTTGCGCTACTTAAGGATAATAAAAAAACAGCTCCCACGATTCTTCACACAGATCAAGGAGCTGTCTACCACTCTAAAGCTTTCGCTAAAGCGCATGAAAATTATAACATAATTAGATCTATGTCGCGAGCTGGAACACCTACAGATAATCCAATTATCGAATCATTAAATGGATGGATTAAAGCAGAAATGGCGTGTGATTATCAATACTGGTCCGTAGATAACTTTGAAAATTTTATCGAAGAATATGTACATTATTTCAATTTTGAAAGACCTGCTTACTGTTTAAATTACAAAACCCCTATCCAATATAAAATGGATAAGGGTTTCTAGTCTTTTATTAATGTCTACTTTTGTTTGACAACTCCAGTTTATGTAGGTTTTTTAGGCTATTTTCGTTTTTTGCGTCTTAGAATTAATCCCATCGCAATAAGACCCAATGCAGCAGTATACTGCATTTGCGATCCACCAACCCCTGTATTTGGAAGAGCACTCAAACGATTTTTACTCATTCCCAATACATTAATACCATGGAGTGGTGGCACAGATGGTTTTGTTGGTCGATTGTTGAGCGAACCTACACCATTATCGATTTTTGTATAAGTGTTAATAGCGGTTAAGCCATCCGCACTGTATGTAATTTTATAATCAGGAACATCATGTTCCACAATATGATATTTAATGCGTTTTCCAAAGTCATCAAAAACAGGCTGACCTCTGAAACTAACCGACTTCACACCCGATCCCAAGATTTTTTTCACACCAAGGGGTTTATTGTTGGCATAAAGTTCAAATACAACATCAGGCTTTTCATCAGGTCCACCTACCCACACTTTATGAGCGGTAATGGTTTGTGAACCTGGGTTGAAGGTATTGGTTACGGTTAAACCATCTTCACTGTAATGAACATCATAAGCTTCATGCTTTGTACGCTCTTTCACTGTATATTGAATGATTGAGCCATCTTGATTACGGATCGGACGATTTGTGAAATGAGCTTGTGTCATGCCATCTGAGAGGCTTACAGATTGATCTGTCTTAGAACCATCTGCATACAAGTCAAAAATCACCGTTGGTCGATTACTTGATGCTCCACCGACCCATTTTTTAGTAGCAATGACATCACGTAAGCCTGGATCATACGTATTGGTTACCGTTAGACCATCAGAACTATAACGTGCAATATAATGTTCCGGACCACTGATCTCTTCAACACGATATGCAATTTTTGTACCCTTCGATGTATAGACTGGAACATTCGTAAAGGTCACCGTCTTAGCACCTGGTGATAGAACTTGCGTTATACCGGTTGCTTTTTGATCCGCAAAAAGTTCAAAGGTAACCTCAGAATGTGTCATTGGACCACCATCCCATAGTTTAGTAGCAATCACATCACGAACACCTTGATTAAAGGTATTGGTAATGGTCGTTCCTTGATACGATACATCATAATTTTCAGGAACATCCCGTTCTTGTACGGTATACGTAATATCAATACCTGCTTCATCACGTTTTGGAAGGTTTTTAAATATACCGGCCTTTTCACCCGCTTGAAGTGTTATTGCGTGTTCTGTTTTAACGTTATTTGCGTATAAATCAACCACAATTGTCGGATGCGTATCGGGTCCATCAACCCATACTTTAGTAAAGGACACTTCCGTGACCCCAGGATTATACGTATTGGTTACCGTTAATCCATCATCGCTGTAAGAGGCTTCAAAATGCTCAGGTCCCTCGATTTCTTTGACACGATACTCATAAAGACGGCCTTGTTGATCATTCACAGGAAGATCTGTAAATGTTACGGAAGCCATTGATGGTAAAAGCGTTTCTTTTTGATTCGATACCGCTTCAAAATCGTTATCTTCAACTCGTCGATAGAGTTCGAATACAACACGATCCCGCGCTTTTTCTCCGCCAGACCACTTTTTAAAGGCGGTCACGGATTTAAGTGGAGACTGATAGGTGTTGGTAACCTCTATAATATTTGCATCACGAATTGGTGATACGGTTTCTGTATAATTTTCTGGAACATAAACTTCACGAACCGAGTATTCATACGGATTCCTTGATGATCATTTAAGGGCACATCCACAAAATCAAGGTGTGTTTGACCTGAATGTAATTGAGCTTCAAATCCTAAAACATCTTCAAAGACATTTTCGGTCCCTTTTAGACGTCGTGTTAATTGGAAAGAGGTATCAGGTCTCACCGTTGGTCCATCAACCCATGTTTTTAGAATACGAATGGATGTTTTCGGTGACACATAGTGATTATAGACGGTTAACCCATCAGGGCTGTATTGTGTAATCGTATTCGGAACTGACGTCAATTCCTTTACAAAATAGATGTAGGTATTCCCCTCATCATCGCGAACCTCTAAATCTTTAAAGACAGTGGTTGTTTCACCATCACGTAAGGTTTGAACCCTACCTGTTGATGTACCGACTTTATCAGTTGGTGAAGACGCACGGCGAAGTTCAAACTGTATCTCAGGACGTGGACTCATGCCGTTGGTCCATACCTTTTTCGCAACCACATCCCGTACTCCATAATCGTAGACATTAGTCAAGGTAACGTTGGTATCTCCATCATGCGAAATGTTTTCAAGGCTATAGTGTTCGATTTCATTTACCTCACGAACACTGTAGAAATACGGAACATTCTCTTCACTATATTTCGGTAAGTTCGCAAAGACAACGTCATTATCTCCAGGAACCATAGTTTGCATAATCCCTGTAGCCGCTCCATTACGCGTTAATTCAAGTTCGAGGGGAATTGAAGGTCCTGGACCACCTTGCCATATTTTCTTCACATTTAAATGCGTTACCCCTTCTTGGAAGGTATTGATAACTGTCAAACGATCAGAGCTGTATGAAACAGAATAATTTTCCGGAACGCCTAACTCACGAACAAAGTACGTAATGGTTTTCCCATCCAAGGTTCTTTCAGGTAAATCCGTAAACGTTACGACCTGTGCTTCGGATTCCTTTAAAACGCGTTCCCCATTAGGTACAGGCGTTTCAACACCATCAATTTCTTGATAAAGACGAAGGGTAACGGTTTCTTTGCGTCCACCAATCCATTTCTTTTCAGCCGTAACGGACATGCTTCCTTGATTATATACATTTATCAATTCCAGCGGATTGGAACTTTCTATTTGAGTGTATCCAGTTGGTACCTTTACTTCATGAAGTCGATATTCAATACGACGTCCATCAAACGCAAACGTTGGCATGGAGTCAAAACGCACAGTATCATAACCGCTTTTTAAAAGCTTAGAAGCAACATCGCTATCACGATACTCTGTCTCACCTTCATACCGTTCTTGAAGTTTAATTTCAATATCAGGTTTAAGATCTGGTCCGCCACGCCATAGTTTCTTACCGTAAACCGGTGCTGTCTTCACATCAAAACGGTTGATTACCGTTAGTGGGTCGGAGTATGAATTTAACCCTAGATAACCTTCTGGGACATCCACCTCATTCGCGAAATACGTAATGGTTTTTCCATCCAAGGTTTTAATTGGAAGCACACCAAAATGAGCCTCCGTTTCACCATCTTTAAGTTCAATCGGTGCAAGGGGAACTGGTAATATGTCATTGGATCCCTCAATACGTTTTGAGAGTGTTAAAGCAATGGTTGGTTTTGGACTTGGTCCACCCTCCCACACTTTTCGCGCAATAATGGGTTTTGTCGGAATTTGATAATCGTTAATGATTTTTAAATCTGTCCCTGCTCCTTCATAGCGGGTTGAATAATTGTCTAACTGGGTAATTTCTTTAACCGTATAAACAATCTCTCCCGCATGGTCTTGTTTTGGTAGATTTCGATAAACCACGTGTGTTTGACCATTTCTTAAAGTACGTTTCCCATTTGTGACAGGAGCACCATTTGCGTACAATTGAATTTCAATATCTGGACGCGTAACAGGTCCATGATTCCAAACCTTCTCTACATTTACAGAAATCATACCCGGTTTAAAGGTATTGGTGACAGTTAAGCCATCCGTACTGTAGTGAACTTCATAATGTTTTGGAATATTTGCCTCACGAACAGTATAACGAATTTCTTTACCGTCTTGCGTCGTTTTAGGAAGCTGTTTAAACGTTACAGAACCTTCACTTAAGTCTTTATATACACCATTAACCGCTGATGTTACACCATCAATGGTTTGGTACAATTGAAACCTAACTGTTGGATGTTCCCCTGAGTTTAAGGAATCCACCCAAACTTTGTTTGCAGTAACATCCATGTACTCCATACGATAGGTATTGGTTATGGTTAAACCATCTTCACTATACGTTGCGTCATACCCTTCTGGAACCACGACTTCACGAACACGGTAAACAATTTCTTGACCCTTGTCATTGTATTTCGGCATGTCTTTAAAGGTATAACTCGTTTCTTGTGAGAGCGTTACGGTGTGTTCAGTATCAACACCATCCGCAACTAAAACATATTCAGTGTCTGGATGTATCGGACTGCCTCCCACCCATTTTTTAGTCATGGTTACATCTTTTAATAGGTACTCATTTTCAATATGATTGGGTTTAATCACTGTTTCTTTATAATTTTTAGGAACTTCAACTTCTCGAATACTATACTCAATCGCAACGCCTCCTTTATAAGCAGGTAAATTTTGAAACGTTACGGAGTTTTCTCCGCTAGGAATTTCCATAATACTTCCCTCAACAAGATCTCCATTGGCATAAAGTTGAACGGAAACTGAAGGCTTCGTAGAAGGCCCTCCATTCCATGTTTTAAAAACTTTAAAATCTGTCAACTCTGTATCTTTAATAAAGGTATTTGTAACAAAAATTTCATTATTTTCATTAATTGGTGTGATTGAAACCTTATATTCATCGGTTGCGAACCCCGCTTCTTCGACAGAATAAACAATGGGGGTTCCAGTTTCATCAGCAACTGGAAGATTTTCAAAAACAACCGAAGATTTTCCACCCTCTAAGGTTAAAATACGACCTGCCTCAGAAGTAACCCCGTTTAGCGTTTGCATAAGGTTAAATGCAACAATCGGATGGGGTGAAGGACCACCAATCCATGTTTTAGAGACTTTAACTTCTGTTTTTTTAATTTCATTTTTAAAAACTGCAAGCGTCCCGACTTCCGCATGTTGATCAACATCCACGGTTACGGGTTTGGGATCCAAGACAAGCCAAGAAGGTGCCTCGACTTCTTCAATCGTATAACGGCCATCTTTCAGCGAAAGATTAACCACTCCCGTTTCATCGGTTGTTACACGTTCAACGAGGACACCACGATCATTTTTCACAGTAAAAGTAACACCCGATACAGGTGTTTCCGTTCCATCAATAACTTTTACAATCCTTAAAACACCCGGTTTTGGTTTATTTCCAACAATCGAACCGGATGCATAATGATTTTCAACAGATACATCTTTTTCAATGGTTTGGGGATAGCCTTCATGATCATAAAAACTCGCCACAGCTTTATTTTCCATCTCAGCCTGTTTCAAATCTGTGATTTTGGTGTTATACATGACTTCAATTGAAGTATAGTGTAATTTGCCTGGATGGGTTGCCACAATTAAAGACTGACCATTAATCCATACGCCACCATACTGATCTCGAAACGTCTGTTCACTAACCGTAAAGCGATTTCCGGTATGATCGGTAACCATAAATACTAAGGATCCTGGCATGTATTCATGACCCGTTCCAATTGTATCGCGTACCGTCATCTCAGACATAAAGGGTTCGCGTTCATCGTTTAATAGAAGAACCCATCGCACGACCTCTTCCTCTTCACGGGACATTCCGCCCAGTTTCGCAAACATCTCATAAGAACCACTTCCTTGAAATTGACCTTCAATTTGTACCGACTTTTGAGAAACATTCGTTCCAAGATTGGTATACAGTGTTTCTTTGATGTTTTGCGTATTATCATTAAATCCTTCAACTCTAAATGTGAAAGAACCTGCAATATTGTTGAATTGATCCACTTCATCTGTAAACACAACATGAACATTACTTTCTGTCACATAGACATGACCGAGTGGTTTTTCAACCCCTGGCATGGTAAGCTTAATCGTTTGTGAGATTCCTTTGAGTCCCACGGAATAAGGAGATCCATTCGAATCTACTTTCTGCTCCATTGGTAATCGGAGTTCCATAACATCACCAGAATTCAACTTGCGATTTCCGGATTCCGCAAATTGAACTGTAACGCTGGTTTCATACCCATGGTTTAAATTAGTATTTGAGAAATTAAAATCATTTATAAGACTGTTTTGATTTGCGACACGTGCTATATCTGCATCCAACTGAACTCCAGTTGATACAAACATGACCACAGCCATCAAAAGTGCAAATAGCTTTCTTTTCATATACCCTCCCATGAATCCAAATATAAAAATTTAGACTAACGGTATAAATGTACACTATTTTTAAGAAAATTTCAATACATTCGCACAATTTGTTCTCGTAATATACATAAAATTAACACAACTCCCATATATTTAACGATAAATGACAAATATAAGGTAATGGAGACAAATAAAAAAAGCGCTATAAAGCGCTCTCTTGTTCCAGATCATCTAATTTTAAATAAACATCGCGGGGTTTACTACCCTGAGTTGGACCAATGACACCATTTTGTTCTAAGGCATCGATCATATTGGCTGCGCGATTATATCCAATTCTAAAACGACGTTGTAATAGAGATGTTGATGCTTTTTTCTGACGAACAACATATTCTTGAGCTTCTTGGTAAAGTGGATCTTCTTCCACACCCAAGACCCCTTGGTTTCCATCAACACCATCTAATTTAATAAAGGAATCATCAAATCGTGGTTTTGCTTGGGCACTTGCTTTATCCGCAATTTTCTTAACTTCGTCATCACTGACATAACATCCCTGAACACGAATTGCATGCGGTTCACCCATTGGTACATACAACATATCGCCATATCCAAGCAATTTTTCGGCACCGGTCTCATCCAAGATGGTACGCGAATCAATTGCACTTGACACCGCAAAAGCAATTCTCGAAGGAATATTTGCCTTAATGATTCCTGTTACAACATCCACGGATGGTCGCTGCGTCGCGACAATAAGATGTATCCCCGCAGCACGCGCAAGTTGAGTAATTCTTTGAATACTTGTCTCAACCTCTTTACCGGCAACAGACATTAAATCTGCCAACTCGTCAATAATAACGACAATCCACGGTAATTTTGACAGATTTTCCGCAGGGAAGGCTTTCACTTTCTCATTATAAGATCCAATATTTCGCACCCCAGCTTTTGAAAATAAATCATAACGTTGTTCCATCTCCTCAACAACAACTTTCAAAGCTGCTGATGCCTTATGCGGATCATCAATAACCGGACCAATTAAATGAGGTATTTCAGTATAAGGTGTAAATTCTACTTTTTTAGGATCAATTAAGAGAAGTTTTAAATCTTCAGGAGACTTGGTGAGCAGAATGGATGTAATGATGGTATTCATACATACCGACTTACCGCTCCCTGTTGCACCCGCAACAAGTAGGTGAGGCATCTTATTCAAAGCTACCGTAATGGGTTTTCCTGTTAAATCCTTACCCAGTGCAACATTTACATTATCTTCTGACATAAATTGTGATGACCCCATCACAACATCTTTCATTTTAACTGGGACCATCTCAACATTTGGAATTTCAATCCCAACCGCACTTTTACCTGGAATCGGCGCTTCAATACGCAAAGTCTTTACTGCCAATTCCATCATCAAGTTATCTTGAATCGATGCAATCCGACTGATCTTCACATTGCTGTCAGGTTTTAACTCAAATTTCGTTACGGCAGGACCAATATGGATATCCATAAGCGCTGCATCAATTCCAAACTGTTTTAAAACCGCAATTAACCGTTCCCTTTTCTTTAGCACTGGCTACATTCGCTTTGATGTATTTGATCCACGTCCCGCCTCCAACAAGTGAATGGAAGGAACTTTGTAATTTTCAAAAGAACTCGTTCTAAAATCTTCTCCTTGTTCCAGTGCTTGTTGGGTACTGGTTTTATCCGATAAGGAAACCGGATCTAATCCTGCATTTTTAAATCCAAATGGATTTTCTTCTAAATCCGTTGTCGGCGTCGCATCGGAAGAATCAGGCACATTGACATCATCCATTGTCATAAACGGTGATTTTGTGACTGATTCTTTCACCACATTGGGAGCATCAAACGAAATAAAACCGGCTTTTGTTGGTTCTGCTTCGCTTGCGTACTCATTTAATTTTTCATCCAGTTCCGCTTGTTTTTCCTGCATTGCCTTCACACGGCGCTTCGCTTCTTTTTGTTCACGACGTTTTTCTAAAGCAGACTTGGTTGCATCAGTACTCTTTTGTGCACTTCGCAACATTTCTCTTGGTGTAAATAAGAGCGCAAGACCACTTAGAATTAGCACAATTACAAAAAGCAAGACACCTGCACGATCCACAAGATATGACAACAGTCCAAATAAAACTGCGCCCACAACACCACCATAAGCATTCTCATTTGAATTCATAAAAATCTTCGGAATACGATTAAAATACTCCGAGATTACGGACAAACCGGACGCTTGGGGTTGTAGAAAGAAATTAACGGAAAGAATCATTGCAGTAAAAAGCAGACCCACGGCGGTCCAAAAACGCCATGTTTTATGTTTCGTATCCGTTCCAATCATTTTGTATCCTGTAATCCCAATGATTAAGATGTGGTAAGGCATCGGATACTGTCCCACTAAAATACGCATACATTGATTTAAAAAGCGGCCAAAAACACCCAATTCAAACATCGCAATAATTGCAAGTGCAATTACAGAGAGTTCAACGACAAATTTAATGAGCTCTTGTTGTTTAAGCTGTTCTTTTTTTGTTTTCTTTCCCTTAGAACTCACGCAATCACCCCTTATCAGATATGAATTTCAATAATAACAGGTAAAATCATCGGACGTTTCCCTGTTTGTTTATAAATGTATTTAGAAATAATATCACGTGCTTCATTACGCGCTGTAACGTTATCATATTTGTGCTTCTCAACAAGTTTAAGAATGGTTTGTTCAAGAATGACACCCACTTCTTTCATAATGTTATCTGCGTCTTTTAGGTAGATAACACCACGAGATTGCACATCCGGTCCGCCCAGAATTTCCTTCGTTTTGTTATTGATAACCATACCAACAATAATGGATCCATCTGTAGCGAGTGTTTGACGATCACGAAGCACCAATCCCGATGTATCTAAATGGTCTTTGCCATCGATTAACATATCTTCAAGTTTTAAGATTTCAGATGTCGTTTTTAAACGACCTTCATCAAACTCTGCGACTTGACCGTTATCCAAGATTACAATATTACCAGCGCTAATACCCATATCAACCGCAACACCTGCGTTTGCGACAAGATTTTGATATTCACCTTTAACTGGAACATAATACTTCGGTTTAAGAAGCGCAATCATCATTTTCAAATCTTCAACAGATGCATGCATCGGCATAACATCTTTATAGTTTAAGTACATTACTTTAACGCCATCTTTATACAATTCATTAATCATAGCTCCCGCGACGGCTTCCGTACCTGGAACAACTGGAGAAGCGACAATCACGTTATCGTTTTCATTCACTTCAACAAGTTGATCTTCACCCATCGCAATGCGTCCCATTTTATTAAAAACGCTAGGGCCAATATCAGACACAATTACCACGACATCTTTGATTTCATTATTAAACTTCTCAGGTTTAATTTCGAGACCTTTAGGCATATGATAGTAATTTAGACGTTCAAGATGCTTCATCAAACGACGTTGCTTCTCACCATAGAAAAACACTTTACGATTGAATTTTTGAGCCGTTTCAATCACTTCAATGAGTCGGTAAATATTTTGTTCATACAACGTCACAAGAATGCGGTCGTTTGTTTCTTCAAAAACACGTTCAATACGTTTTGAAATACGGTGATTAGGCGAAGTAAATCCTTGGCGTTTTGAAGCTACCGATTCAGCAGTTAATAAGAATACGCCTTTTACCCAATTCAGAGATATTTGCGACATCACACATAAATCCTTGATTACGCACATCAAAATCAATAATAAATTCACTCGAATGGACGACATATCCTTGATCCGTATCAATTGCAATTCCAAATGTATCTGGAATTGAATGTGTCAACCCAAAAGCTACAAAACGACGCTCACCAATTTTAAAACGGCTGTTGCGTTTAATTTTGTGAATGTGTGCATTCTTTACTTTATTTTCTTTAAACAAATCTTCAATCATAAGCGCAATAAGCGGCGTTGCATATACCGGTGCATTCACTTCCTTAACAAGATATGGGAGTGCACCCATTACGTCATCATGACCGTGTGTGATAAAAATTGCTTTAACACGCTTTTTATTTTTCTTTAAATATGATAAATCGGGAATGACAATTTCGACACCCCATTGATCAGTTTGTGGATATTTTAAACCTGCATCCACGACATAAATCTCGTCATTAATCTCAATGACCGACATATTCTTGCCATCTTCATCAAGACCTCCTAATGCGAGAAAACGAATTTTATCCATAAAATCTCCTTTTAATTAATTTCTATTATGATGTAAACCATTTCCTATATTATACACTAGATTTCCTTCACTTAAAAACGAAGCACTAATGTTTGCACAGAAACTTCAATAAAAAAACCAAGCAAGGCTTGGTTTTACTTACTTTAAATTGCAATTCTTTGAATTGACTTCGACTTCATCGTCTTATCATCAACATCAATCACTACAGCATTTAAGAATGCATCACCTTTGGCCACTTTGAAGTGTGTTTTTTCATTTAATATTACGCGATCATACAACTCATCAATGTCACGTCCAATAACACTATCACAAGCGCCACACATTCCGACATCCGTAATATAGGCTACCTGGCCAATAATACGTTCATCTGCAGTTTGAACATGTGTATGGGTTCCAACCATCGCATCAATTTCTTCAGAATAAATATGTGCAAATAACATCTTTTCGCTGGTCGATTCTCCATGGAAATCTACAAAGTAGTAATCATACTCCGTATTTTCTAAAAGCCAGTCCATATAAGGATAAGGCCGATCACCCACACGATTCATAAATGCTTCACCATAGAGGTTTACCACACAAATTTGTTTTCCCTGAACATCAAAAACTTTATAATAGTTTCCAAAATCAATGGGTTCAATATTCGCAGGTATCAATAGATTCGGACATGCGTCATAATCATCGATAATTTCGCGTTTGGCAAATGTATGGTTTCCCATTGTAATGCACTCCACACCTGCTTCGGTTAATTGATTGTATATTTTCTTTGTAATGCCTTTACCATGTGCACTGTTTTCACCGTTTGCAATCGTAAAGTCTATTTCGTATTGCTCTTTTAACATAGGTAAGTGGTCAACAACAATTTGTCGACCACTTGCTCCTACGATATCACCTATAAATAATATCTTCATTACTTAGCTAACTCCATTGCGCGTAATTCACGAATCACAGTCACTTTAATTTGACCAGGATATGTGAGTTCTTCTTCTATTTGTTGACGAATATCGCGTGCTAGTTTTACCGTTTGAAGATCATCGATTTCATCTGGTACAACCACAACACGTAATTCACGACCTGCTTGAATTGCGAATGCACGTTGAACTCCTTCACGAGTTGATGCAATCGCTTCAAGTTCTTCAAGACGTTGAATATAATTTTCAAATGACTCAAAGCGTGCGCCTGGTCGTGCTGCACTTAATGTATCCGCCGCTGCGACAAGTACGGCAATCGCACTGGTTGCTTCAGTATCACCATGATGTGATGCAATTGCATTAATCACAATTGGATGTTCATTATGTTTCTTCGCTAAACGTACCCCTAAATCCACATGGCTACCCTCGATTTCAAAATCAAGACCCTTACCAATATCATGGAGCAGACCTGCACGCTTCGCAAGTTTTTGATTTAAGCCAAGTTCAGCGGCCATCATCCCCGCTAAATTCGCAACCTCAATACTATGAGCCAAGGCATTTTGACCATAGCTATAACGATATTTCAGACGTCCCAGAATGGTTACAATTTCTTTATCCATCTTACTAATACCTAAATCAAACAAGGTATCCTGACCCGTTTTATTAATAACTTGATAAAGTTCTTTACGTGCTTTATCAACAACTTCTTCAATACGACCTGGTTGAATTCGACCATCAGTCATAAGCGTATCCAATGCCATTCGTGCAACTTCACGACGAATTGGATCAAAACATGATAATGTAATAATTTCAGGTGTGTCATCGATTAATAGATCGACACCCGTTGCATTTTCAAATGCACGGATATTACGTCCTTCACGACCAATAATACGGCCCTTCATTTCCTCACTTGGCAAGGTAATGACCGAAGAGGTCCGTTGCGTTGTTTCTTCTTGTGCATATCGCGAAATAGCAAGAGAAATTATGTTTCTTGCGATGTCTTCAGCCCGTTGATGAGCCATTTCTTCTTGTTCACGAATGTAAGTAAGAACTTCTTGCTCCATTTGTTTTTCAACAACTTCGAATAGTTCTGTTTTTGCTTCTGATGCAGGCATATGAGCAACTCGTTCTAATTCTCTTAATTGAACCTCTGTGCGTTCGATTAACGCCTGCTCCATCTTATCTAGTTTGGCAGTTCTAGCCTCTAAGTCACGTTGCTTATTCAACATTTCTTTATCTTTAGTCACTAAGTTTGCATCGCGAAAATTTAGATTTTCTTCACGGCGATCCAATTTATTTTCATATTCTTGGAGTTCCTTACGCTGCCCCTTAAGTTCCTTTTCAGCATTTAGTTTGATCTCATAAGCATGAGTTTTCGCTTCTAAATGTGCTTCTCTTTTTATTGATTCTGCTTTTTCTTCAGCATCTTTAATTAATGAATTTGCACGTTCCTTTGAACGGTTTAAACCTAATTTATTCA
The DNA here is from genome assembly GCF_003931795.1 of Erysipelothrix piscisicarius. Classification (NCBI taxonomy): domain Bacteria; kingdom Bacillati; phylum Bacillota; class Erysipelotrichia; order Erysipelotrichales; family Erysipelotrichaceae; genus Erysipelothrix; species Erysipelothrix piscisicarius. The sequence continues at coordinate 1,348,908 of NZ_CP034234.1, forward strand.
CGACAATCATCGCAAAAATTGTCAAAATAAAAACAATAATACCAGTTAAGACGGAATATAATAGTTGATTGTCCATTCTATTCCTCTTTCTTTATTAAAAAAATATTTAAAAATTAGTTTCCTTATACCTATATAATACTTTATTAATGTGAATTCCACAAGGACAAAAAAAAAAAGAATGATATATATTATCATTCTTTTTCCTCTTTTTTCTCTAAAACTTCACGTTTCGGTAAAATAATCTCGCGAATCTGTGCAGCAATCTCTTCTGTTATCTTAGGATTATCTTCTAAGAAACTTCGAACCGCTTCACGACCCTGTCCGATTTTTTCATCTTTGTAAGAATACCAAGATCCACTCTTATTGATAAAGTCATATTGAACACAGAGATCAATGACTTCACCAATATAACTAATACCTTTACCATAAATGATTTCAACTTGTGTGGTTCTAAAAGGTGGGGCTACTTTATTTTTTACGACTTTAATATTGGCTTTATTCCCAACAATATCCGTCCCTTGTTTAATTTGTTCACTGCGACGAATATCGAGTCGAACTGAAGAGTAGAACTTCAACGCACGGCCACCTGGTGTTGTTTCAGGATTACCAAACATAATTCCCACTTTTTCACGAAGCTGATTAATGAAAATTGCGGTACATTCCCCTCGGTTCATGCCACCGGATAGCTTACGCATTGCTTTAGACATCATTCGTGCTTGTAAACCGACTTGAGCATCACCCATTTCACCATCGAGTTCCGCTTGTGGTACCAGTGCCGCAACACTATCAACGACAATTAAATCAACAGCACCGCTACGAACTAAGACATCCACAATTTCCAATCCTTGTTCACCACTATCCGGTTGTGAAAGAATTAAATCGTCAATGTTAACACCTAAATTTTGAGCATAAATAGGATCAATCGCATTTTCAGCATCGATAAATGCAGCTTTACCACCCGCTTTTTGCACTTCCGCAATCGCATGTAATGCAAGCGTTGTTTTACCGCTTGATTCAGGGCCATAAATTTCAATAATACGACCTTTAGGGTATCCGCCAATTCCAAGTGCAGCATCCAAACTGAGCGATCCTGAACTAATAGCGTCAATATCAACCGCAGCTCGATCACCCAAGCGCATAATTGAACCCTTACCAAATTGTTTTTCGATTTGTTTTATTGCATCATCAAGAACTTTATCTTTTTTTGCGTCTTCCATACGATCCTCCATATATTAAACTAAACAAAGACTACATACTTTCTGTAAAGAATGAACGGCTTTGAATTACATACGAAGCCCCACTTAATACTGACATCAAGGTTGCAAACCATACTGCAATCGATGAAACTGGAATATGATATAACTCAAATGGCAGATTATTGAGTAAGACTAAAATAATTGCAATCATTTGCGCAACAGTCTTTACCTTACCTAAATACCCAGCAGCCATAACCATTCCTTTTTGAGCAAGTAACATTCGCACTGCATCCACAATGGTATCGCGCCAAATCATAATTAAGACTGCTACAACAGGAACAATGCCTTGGTAGGCGAAAATAATAAATAATGTATTTACAAGAAGTTTGTCTGCAATTGGATCTAAAAACTTCCCAAATACAGTAATCATATTACGACTGCGTGCAAGATAACCATCAAGGAAATCCGTAAAGGATGCGACCGCAAACAGTACAAGCACTGCAATATTTTTATACGACAACATCACGGTATCAATATTTATGTAGGGAACCGTAATCCCAAAATGACTGTAAGGAAATAATTCCACCAATACAATAATTGGTATTAGAATAATTCGAAAGACGGTTAGTTTATTTGCGATATTCATTAGTTAGCTCCTCCAACAAACTTGAAGGTAATTGTTGCATAGTCGGGTAATGTTGCAATTGATGCATCCATTTCAACTTTTTCACCATTCAGTTTAATCTCATTACCATTCATGTAACCAAATGTTACTTCCAGTGACTTCCCATCCGCAACATTGAGAATAACACTTGCTTTCTCATTAGCATTAAAAATCTTAGCAGCTGGATTTGCAAGCTGTTGACCATCTTCGGTAAATGAGGTCCAAGAAGCATTATGGAATTCAAAATCAAACGTTGCTTTTTCATCCTTAACCCAGTTTTTCACTTCATAAACAACACTTGATCCTTCAATCGATTTTTGAACGACTTCAAGTTTTGTTTTTTCAGGTTCTTTTGGCTTTTCGGTTTCTGGTTTTTTCTCATCTTCTTTTGGATCTTCTTTTGGATCTTCTTTTGGATCTTCTTTCGGAACTACGATGGTACTTCCTGGATCTTCAATAGGATCTTTGACATTGAGACTTCCACTTAATAATTTATAACCACCAAAGAATAATAGTGCGAGAATCGCAATCGCAAACAAGAGCATCGCAATTGTTTGTAAATCCATTTTCTTACGGCCTTTCGATGCGGGTTTGCTCTTAACTTTAGCTTGCTTCGATTTTTTTTGGACATTGCTTGTAATTTCATCTTGCTTTTTGATTTGTGAAACCGTAATGGAATCTGTATACGCATTAATCGTATCATCCAACTCACTTCGCAATTCATTATAATCAATATCTAAAGCATTCGCATAATAACGTACAAAGTAGCTCAAATACGATAAATCGTCTTTGAAAAATTGAATATTTCCTTCTTCAATTGCACTCAACTGTACGGTTGATAATTTCGTTTTAACACTCATTTCTTCTAATGAGTAACCTTGTTCTTTACGGCGTTCTTGTAGTATTAAGCCAATTTTTTCCAAGTTATGCTCACCTTCCTTACACATATAAAATAATTATAACAATCATTACACTTTATTACAATGTAATACGTATGCATTTGTGAAATTAAAAAAAGGCGTATTTCTACTCCTAAATGCATTAACACTCATTAAGCCATGTTCTGTTGCGATAATCATTTATCTACGTTTTAAAAACGTCTCACGTTACCTTCATTTCAGTAGTGTGAGTTCCCCTACCAATTTTGGGTTTCTCGCTTATGGGGTTTACCTCGTTCCACTTCCTAGGTTTCCCTAGAAACTTCGTCACTGTGGCACTTTTATAGCCGCCATCCATAGTTTCCCTTAGGATTTTGGTCTGCCGTTATAGATGCCTCTATACCTCAGCTTATTGATTCACTGAGCACAAACACTACCACCATCTCAGGTGGTGCGAGCATGGACTTTCCTCTACATTTTACTGCAGCGATTATCTTTCGTGTTAGTAAGATTTATTTTTTATTATTAAAGACCGCTTCCTCAAGCCGTGAAACACGTTTTAGAATGTCTACATGACTGAATTGAGTTGGCATATCCTTAGACACACGATCTCTTCCTTCATATTCTAAAAGCATGCGTTTTTGTTGACCTAATGTGGTTTCATATCGATCTAACAACTCTTTTTGTTCTTTGATAATGCCTTCAAAGAATTCATAGTCGTGCATTACTTGATCAAGGAATTGATCAACTTCAACTGCATTATATCCTTTAAAGTCCACATGGAACTCTTTATCCAGGATTGCTTGCGTCGTTAATTTTTGTGCCATAAATTCACCTCTCATCTATTATTACAAATAACCGTTTGAAGTTCAATAGGAAACCTCCGCTTTCCCCCAAGATTTTTAGTATATGATATTTGATGGGAATTATAGTATAATATTGTTGGTGATTAGATGATTCAATATCCAACTGGAAAAAAAACTTACAACAAACCCAGTGGTACTGGCGTTACAAGTAGACGTGGTATGAGTCTTGAAGAAGATATCAACAAGACCAATGACCACTATCTTATGAAGGACATGGCGGTAGTTCATAAAAACCTACGCCGATTCAAATCGTCAATGTTGACTACCCTTCACGTAACAAAGCAAAAATCACTGAAGCTTATTTTAGACAGGCATCCACGACCGATTATCAAGGTGTATATAAGGGATACGCTCTTGATTTTGAAGCAAAAGAAACCAAGAACAAAACCTTGTTCCCACTTGCTGCGCTTCATAAACATCAGCTCGATCATCTTGCTGCGGTTTCACGGCATGGTGCCATAGCATTTCTTATCATTCGTTTTTGGACGATTGATGAGACGTATTTGATCTTTGCAAAAGACTTTGTACCTTATATCAGTGAGAAACATGTTCGGTCGTTACCCCTTTCGTGGATTCGATCTGTCGGTTATCAACTTGAAAGTACATATCAAATACCTTGTCATTATCTTGACATTATTAATAGAGTCTATATAAAGGAGTGTCTATGACAAATAGAAAAAGTAAAAACGAACCTGAGATTCCACATATTAAGCGTGGATCATCAAATAATACGGATGGTTCTCAAAAGAAAACAAAAACAAAAAAAGATAAAAAACCCTTAACTCCTGAACAGAAAAAACTGAAACGACAACGCATTGTCGCATGGATTTTAATTGTTTGTGTATCAATCGGAATTATTGGCGTTACAGGCGTCGGTGCACTTACCGTAAAAAACATGAAAAATGCACCTGTATTAAAAAAAGATGACTTTTTAACACAATCCGCATCAAACATTTTTGATAAGAATGGTGAGCCTATTTATAATACCGCTGCAAAGAAATCCGATCCTACAACATTTGATCAAGTGCCTCAATCGTTAATTGATGCATTTGTTGCGGTTGAAGATTCTCGTTTCTTTGTCCATGGCGGTTGGGATGTTCCACGCTTTACCAAAGCAGCACTTTCCAATCTTCTTGATTCGTTAAGACATGGTTCGATTAGTTTTGGTCAAGGTGGGTCGACACTCACAATGCAATTAATTAAAAACCAGTATTTTATGGAAAATGAAGATGCAGCAACGGGTGTAAACCGTAAACTGCAAGAAATTTATCTTTCTACTAAACTTGAACGCGAACAAGTTCTTAGCAAAAAAATGATTTTTGAACTCTATATTAATATGATTAATTATGGTGTTCCACGTACAATGGGTGCCGATGCTTCGGCCCAAGCATATTTTGGTAAGCGTCTTTCCGAAATTAACTTAACTGAAGCTGCATTCTTGGCTGGTGTTATTAATGCACCGAGTGTGAATAACCCTTACTACAGCATTGAAGCAGCCGACGAACGTACAAAAGAAGTACTCTACTTAATGAATTATCACGGATATATTACTGATGAAGAGTACCAACTTGCGAAAGCAGTACGCGTCGAGGATTTACTTGTTGAATCATCTGCTTCCGAAGGCGAAATGTTTGAGTATCAAGCATTTATCGATGTCGCCTATCAAGAAGCCCAAGAACTTACGGGTCTTGATCCAGGAAAAGTTTCCATGAATATTTATACAAGTATGGATCCTACCGTGCAAAAAGGGATTGATGATTTCCAAAATCGTAAAATTACAGATTTAAACCCTTCATTGGTTGATGAAGAAAAAAATGAATACCGACCTATTCAAGTTGGTTCGGTTATTCTTAATAACCATACCGGTGAAATTGCTGGGATTGTAGGTGGTTTCGATTATAATGGTGCATTCCTTCATAACCGCGCCATTGCGAGAAACTCTTCACCTGCATCTGTTATGAAGCCTCATATTGCTTATGCACCTGCATTTGAATATCAAGGTCTTGCGACATCACATGTGTTCTTAGACGCACCGATGAATTATCGTGGTACGGATATTCTAATTGGAAACTATGATGGACGCTATTTAGGACAAGTTCCATTGATGATGGCCGTTGCCGATTCACGAAACATTCCTGCCCTTGAAGCAACACAAGGTACAATTGATACCATTGGTAATGAAAAGATGGTTGAATATTTAAATAAACTTGGATTCAGTTCTGTATCCGAGGATAATTTCCGTCCTGGTTTCGCGATTGGTGATGGAACCTTCACTGTAAGTCCAGTTGAATTGGCGGGTGCCAATGCTGTTATGTTTAATGATGGAAATTATATTAAGCCTCATACAGTCACTCGAATCGAGTTCTTGGATAGTGATCGGGAACCTTATGTTCCTTCGCACACTGCAACACCTGTTATTTCGGATGCATCGGCATGGCTTACAACTCGAATTATGAAATATGCAGTTGAAAGTTCATATAACCCGGTTATCTCGCCAGTACGTCGTAACTACCCTGTATTTGGTAAAACTGGAACGAATAAATATGATGATGAAACAGCTGATGCTACAGGTGTTCCACGAAATTCAATTAAAGACCGTCTCATGATTACCGCAACATCGGAATACAGTATTGCGACATGGACCGGTTTTGACTCAAAAGATAAGAAGAATCCTTACTTCATCGATGAGTACGGTGTTGATGAAGCATCACAAAATCTTACAGGTAAACTCAACAGTTACCTCCTAACACTCATTGAAGAATCCTATGGTGCTGGTGATGATGTTGCCCGCCCGGGTTCAGTTGCCGATATTCAACATATCTTGGGAACATTCCCATATCAAGCGCCAGTAGAAGGTATGGACCAAAGCCTCCTTGCTACAGGTTATATCAAACGTGATTTCTTAAAACTTGCCGAAGCGAGTCCAAAAGACTTAGCAGCACTCAGTGATCATAAAGTTATGATGAATCAAAAAGGAAATAAATTTAATTTTGATATTAAGATGGCAACCTATCCCGATGCGTCGCAATTAACCGTTGCACCATCTACCATAACCATGAATTATCCAAGTGGTGGTACGGTTGATGGAAAACGTCTGTATGATCCATCATGGCTCTTTGGTGCCGTGCGCTATAAATCTGAAATTCGTGTTGATGGTAAACCCATCGCTGAATCGATGACCGAAGGACCAAATCAAGAAATCTCAGTAACGATTGAGAATTTAAAAGGTAAAATTGAGGCATGTTCTTACTACACCTTCGATAAGAGTACCGGTAAGAAGAGTAATGTAGTCTGCACAGCCGTTGATGCCAAGGAAATTAGTGTTTTAGTTCGCTCTGCAGGAACTGCATTTAATGACTTTGTAGAACAAATGGTGGCAGCAGGCTTTAATCGAGACCTCATTCAAGCAAATTATGTTCTCGAAGGAAACAAGTATAAATCAGTTGTTGCCTCGGATCCAAATATCCTTGGTAAAAATGTAAAACCGGGTGATTATTCTGGAACTGTTATCAGTGTTAATGTCACCGATTTAGAAATCACTGCTTCGGGCGACTATCTTCGTTCTAATCTCAAGCGTGCAGCTGATGCAGGATATCTCACAGTTGACACACAAGGTAAATCATCTGGAATAATTGATTCCTTTACCGTAGATGGTACGGCGATGAGTTCATTCAGATTAAGTGATCATGAGGGATCTCAAGTTGTTGTAAACTTTAAATAGAAGGCTTCGGCCTTCTTTTTTTGCGTGCATAAAAAAAAGAGACGGATTATCTCTTAGATTTTATGTATATAGATTCGAGGAATATCGTAAAGAATATGACTGATTAATTCATTAATCGATTGTCCTGTGATTGCGATGTAATCATAAATTGTTTGCTTCTCATGACCAAAGAGAATAACGCGATCTTCCAGCGCACAAGGAACTCCGGTCACATCAACCATAAATTGAGACATCGCAATATCACCCACAATCGGACACAGTGTATCATTAATAACAACATGACCACCATTGAGGGACAAGGACTTCATAACCCCATCACAATAGCCTGCTGAGACCGTAGCAAGCATCATATCGTGCGTTGCTTGGAATGTGCGACCATAACCTACATACTCCCCTTTCTTAAGCTCACGCACCATGCAAACGCGTGATTCAAAAGATAGGACGGGTTCATACCCCGCATTTAAAGACATCTCCAGTTGTGAAGGGTGATAGAGACCAAACATAATCATACCGCAACGAACTGCATCAAAGCCTAAATCACCAAAATTAAGGATGGAAGGACTGTTTTGAATATGGGTCATCTTTGGATCAATGCCATCTTGATGGAGCTTTTCAATAACTGTCTTATAACGTTCAAGTTGAAGCATTGAAAATGCAACTGCATCTCCATCATAAGACTGCGCTTCCACAAAATGACTGTAAATACCACAAACTTCAAGACCCTCAAGTGCATAACAAGTCTTAATCTCTTCATAATCTTCCATACCCAAGCGATGAAGGCCTGTATCAACTTTTACATGTGTTTTAACTTTAACACCGTGGTCAAGACCAAATTGATTCAGTTTTAATGCATAGTCATGATTAACAATAACTTGCATTAAATCATACTCAATCAAATACTTAAAATTTGACTCGAGGGTAGCACCAAGAAGAAGAATCGGTGTCGTAATTCCATGGGATCGAAGGTCACGGGCTTGTTCAATGTTTAAAACTGCAAGTACATCAATTTTCATCTTTTCACAAGTATGTGCTACTTCCACAAGACCGCAACCATAACCATTGGCTTTAATGACCGCAATGATTTTCGTTTCAGGTTTAATAATTTCACGCAGTTTTTCAGTATTGTTCAGGATTTTTTGTTCGTCTACAAATACAGTACAGTTGTTAATCATAGTAAATCCTCAATCATTTTGGTAATCAATTCTGGATAACTTACACCGGCACGGTCTAACATTCCCGGATAACGTGATGAACTTGTAAATCCTGGGATTGTATTAATTTCGTTTAAGAAAATACGATGATCTTCAGTTACAAAGAAATCAATACGCGAGAATTGAGCGCAATCTAAAACATTGAATGCAAGCTCACCCAAACGCTGTACCTCTTTTCGGACCGATTCAGGGAATGTAGAGATAGGGAGTGTCTCGGTTGCATGTGGGTGATATTTCTCTTGGAAGTCAAACACCTCACCGGAAACATTAACCTGGTCCACTTCACTGATAATCATCTTTTGATCGGTTTTAAGAATACCGAGACCGACCTCAGTTCCTTTGATATACGCTTCAATGAGAACACGGGTATCAAATTCAAACGCAAACAAACATGCTTTCAGTAATTCATCATAATTACGCACATAGGTCACACCAAAAGAAGACCCTTCACGACTTGGTTTCACAATACAAGGATAAGTTACTTTTTCAATATCAATATCGTTAATATGGGTGATTAATTGATAATCAGCCATATTAATGCCTGCTGCTTCACAGATTATATGTGTAAAGCCTTTATCCATACATAGTGCGGAAGAAAGTACATCACAGCCTGTAAAAGGAATGTTTGCACATTTTAGGAGTCCTTGAACTTGTCCCCCTTCACCCATACGACCGTGTAACATTAGAAATGCCACATCAACCGGTAAGAGACTTTGATCATCTGCATAAATAAAACCGGGACGATCATAATTAAATTGTAAATAAAGTTCACGATGTCCCTCAAGTTTATTTGATTGCATCATCGCTAATGTATAATCACCCGTATACCATTTTCCATCTTTGTCAATGTATAAAGGTACACAGTCAAACTTATCTTTAGGAAAATGTTCAAATACAGACGCTGCACTTGCAACTGAAATATCATGTTCACTATTAATTGATCCAAAAACTAATGCCACTTGTAACTTATCCATTTACTTTACCTCTTCCATTAAACGCTCGAGTTGATACGAACGTGATCCTTTAATTAATATCATCGCATGCTCATTAAAACAGGGTGTGACCCGTGCCACAAATGCCTCAAACGTTTCATCATTTGTGAATCGCGACGAATCAAGTTTACGTTGAGAAATCGCTTTATTAAATTCTGGTCCTAATGTATGAACCCTTTTAATATCTAAATCTTGGATGCAATCAAGAACCTCAAGATGTGCACGTTGACTTTCAGGACCTAACTCAACCATATCACTCAAGATAGCAATACGTTCCCCTTCAAATTCATAGTGTGCAAGCAAATCAAGAGCATATTTCGCACTGATTGGATTGGACTTGTATGCATCCAACAAGACTAATGCATTCCCTTTGTTTACAAGCTCAGTTCTTAGGGAGGTTAATGCAACGTGATTCAAACCCTCACGAATAAGTCCATCATCAACGCCAAGTTTACGCATTAAGGCAATTACCCCTGCACAATTGCTCGCTTGGTGATTCCCTAAAAGATTGCTTGAATATTCAATACCATCTACTTTAAATGTGATGCCATCATTATTTGAAGCGACATCTGACACAATCCATTCATTATCTTGATTAAAACCAAAAGTGTGCTCACCATGGCTTATATTACGATAGTGTTCAAAATCTCCTTGGTAAAACGATAAATCTTTATGCGTCACAAAATCGAAGATTCTCATTTTTTCCGAAGCAATGTGTTCAATGCTTTCAAAATTCATCATATGTGCTGGTGCTAAACTCATTACAAGTCCTGCATCCGGACGAATACATTCAGCCATGACAGCGACATCCCCGACATAATCAAGACCCATTTCAAAAATACCGAATTCTGTATCCTCATTCATGCGAAAGAGATTGAGGTAAGTTCCAATTTCAGTATTTTGATTTTTGTATGTTGCGATAGCACTTCCAACACGACTTAGAATACTAAAGAGAATATCTTTCGTCGAAGTCTTTCCATTACTGCCTGTAATACCAATAAATGTCGCATTTAACGTTTCACGGTATGCATGCGCAAACATCTGTAAGCCCACCATTGTATCCTCAACGATAATCTGACATACATCAAGATTATCAATTTTATGATCAACAAGAACCGCTACAGCTCCCTTACCAATCACATCTTCAATATAATCATGACCATCTACACGAGCCCCTTTTAAGCACACAAATAAATCTCCTGCTTCCACAGTACGTGAATCGACCTTAACCCCTTGAATTTGCGCTGAACCCAATACAGAACCTTTTACCCAATCCGCAATGATATCGGTTTTTAAATTTTTCATAATTGATGTTTCTCCTTTAATTCTTCTAATAACTCAAAAGCATCCCGCTCATTTCGTGCGGTGCTATGATAACGTCCAAATAATAATAAGAGATGATGAGCACGAGCCCAATCCTCTCGCGGAATTTTACGCATTAACTTACGTTCAACATCCTCTACCGAATCATTTCGTTTGGCAAGCTTTAGCCGTTTGGCAACACGTTCAACGTGAGTATCCACTGCGATTGCGGGAAGCTTAAAACCTTCCGCTAAAACAACATTCGCTGTTTTTCGACCAACACCCGGTAATTTCATCAATTGAGTGCGTGTTCTGGGAACTTCCCCATTAAAATCCTCAACAAGCATCCGAGCACATGCGACAATATACTTCGCTTTGTTTCGGTACAAACCAATCGTCTTTAAATACGACTCAACCACTTTAACATCTGCCTGTGCAAGTGCTTCGGGCGTTGGATAAGCTTGAAAGAGGGCAGGTGTCACTTTATTCACTGCAACATCGGTTGTCTGAGCCGACAAAGTAACTGCAATCAACAATTCAAAAGGATTGCGATAATCCAAGTCACTTTTCGCCTTTTGAAACTCAGCATCCAAAATTTTAATCATTTCAGCTACGGTCATCCTAAACGCTCTTTTTGCTTATTCGCAAGGATTGCATTGATATATTGCATTGATACTTTTTTATAGATCACAGCATTTCTTAAACCGTCCAAAATATCGGCTTCCGAATATTTTGATAACCATGTATTAAGAGTCATCAATTCATTTTGAGACAACAATCGTCCAAATTCCGATTCAAACACCTCAAAAATCCCTTCATTAACGTATTCATATCGAACCCCGTCTTGAAATAGTCCGTCAAGGTTAAACTCAAGGGCATCTTTCGATACCTTAATCGCAAGAATATTCTGGCGTACTAAATCATGGATTGTTTCATCCACAACTTGACTGTCTAAAGCCGTACGTTCTGCCAACAATTCAAGCGTAATCGGAGCATCTTGTTGATTCAAGAAATCAATCATTAATAAAACTAGGGTCTGGGTAGGCGTCAGTTTCAGCGAACCCAAATTCTCTAAAATCCAATCACGGCGATTAATATAAGCCTTATTCCACCACATAACTAAAAGTCCTCCAATTCAAAAACTACGGATAAGTCATCAACATCTACAAATACTTCTTTATTTTTAGTTTTTAATACATATACAAGTTTGTCATTATAGACACCCAAACGAATTTTACGACTTGAAATGCCCATTGACTCTGCCAAATCATAAACCGGCTCATAGGTAATCATTTCATGTTCACCGAAAGCATCTAAACCTTTATTGAACCACACAATTTTAGAGCCTTCATCTTCTTTTATTTCTGTTATGTAATAAACTTGATCAAGTGAAAAACGACTCAATAAGCGAGCCTCTTCATAGCCTTTTAATTTCATCATTGCTTCAACATGTAATTGATCTTCACGTTCATAAGCACGGCGAGGTCCACCAATAAATCCTACATAGCCGATATAGATTGTCAAAACGATTAAGAAAATCAAAAATACATTTGTTGAAAATGCTTTAACTCTATTTTTCATGTTCACACCTCAATCATTATTTTACCATAATTACAATGAAAACGGCGGACATTCCACTGGAATTTCTTGAAATCAAACTTCTTTTTATCACGGTGCCACTTCGATAATTTATGCGTAAAAAAAACTGAATTGCTTCAGTTATTTTTTCTTAAATTTAAGGATGCCTTTTCGTTCTAATACACTTGCAACCAACCCACTGGATACAACAGCAAGTGCACCAGAAAGTCCCCAAGTAGCTGTAACATAAGCATTATCGACGTGATCAAAACCGACAACGGACCATTCGATATTTTTGTCGACATCTAGATTATAAAAACCTTGTTTCCCTTTAGAATTGATACCATAAAGCAACTGTGATTCATCTTCTAAATCCCAAGCTTTATAAGTTTGTTTAAATTTCAACTCTGGATCAATTTCAAGAATTTTTTTATCCAATTCCAAGGTATGGTCAACATACGTCGCTTTATTAACCTTTTCATGGTCACTACCATTTGTTGTTGATTGGAGAAAGAATGGTTCTTTCTCAGAACGCATCATCATAACCGCATCCCCGAGATAGGCATCATCGTTGCTGAATACACGCCATGATGCTTCGCCATTCTCAAGACTTAACATCGCTTTTAGATTACCGTTACCAAACCCATTGATTTTTTGGTCCCCAATTTTAATTTCGGCTTGTTTAAATCCAATTGATTCCATGTAGCGATCTAACATCTCATCTTCATAAACCGTCACATCGTGGTCATCAACCTTTACGACTGTGGGTTCATCTAAATTACGTTTTAATGTGACTTTATATTCCTTCACGACATCCTCTTGAGCACCACGAACGGTGATAACATGCTCTTTTACGTCATCTTTGAATTCATACTCTTTGTCAAACGTTAAGGTAACATCATTGCCGGTTGAGGCAACATCTAAAAGAACTTTATTGACACGTTTAGGTAATGTATACTCGTATTCTGTTTTACCTTCTTCGATTTTTATTGTCTTTAACGTTTCACCATAAAGTTTGGTATCACTGGAAATAATATCGATAGACTCAACTAAAAATGATTTCGCAAGTTCTTCCTTGCGCTCTTTTTCTGCTTGTTCAGCTTCTTCTTGGAGTTCTTCAGGTGTCTTTGATGGCGCTTCTGCACCACCTTGACTTGATCCACCTGATGACCCACCAGTCGAACCTCCTGATGATCCACCGTTTCCCGATGAGTTTCCCCCACCGCTAGATACAACTGAAAAATTGAAAGTAGAATTTATTGGGTATTTATTCATATCCAAGTCAGCTCCAAACCCTGAAACTGTAACACTCCCGCTTCCATTTACAGTAACAATAACAGAAGCACTCGAACTCATCGACGCTATCGAACTTGTGTTAACAGATACATTTCCAGATGTGCTGATATTTGCCTCAATCATTCCATTTGGATCTGAAACACTCATCTCAATTGAAACTGTTTCTCCAGCCGACGAGACTACACTTCCAGATGCATAAACGCTGACGCTATGTGCATAAACATCTACTCTGTTTTCTTGTAATAACACTATGCTAAAAAATAATACTATAATTACACTCAGAATTTTTTTCATAATTAATCCAAACTTTCTATATTTAGAATATGACGACGAATTACCATCATGTCTAAAATATCATTTTTTCCATCACTATTTAAATCCGCTCTTTTTTTCTGGTTATCATCAAATTTATCAATACCTAGAATATGTCTACGAATTACCATCATATCCATAATATCAATTTTCCCGTCATTATTTAAATCGCCGCGTTTTGAACTTTCTTCGTTATGCAACTTACCCGCTACGATTTTAACTTCGCTCCCTTTTACATAACCATAGTTATGATTTTCATTATAGGGTGTTTTAAAAGGTCTTGTCTCAGTATCCCAAGGCATTAAGTCACGATTTGATGTTAATAATGGATCTGCAGCAATTTTATACCACACCTCTGATCCTTTCTTAATCTCATCAAGAATTAATACATGTTGTCCTGTAACGTTTAATTTGTAGATTGAAGCAGAACTTCCATTTGCCTCTTTATAAACTGATGGTGTTCCACTTGATGTCACCAAACCGATGGTATATTGCTTGTAATCTTTCATACCAATATACCAATCCATGATGTAGAAATACTCTGCAGCTTTCTCGCCCCAAAATGGATCTGATGAATACTTAACGTTAATACCACTTTGTTTATCCCTAGATAACCGCCATAGTAATTCGCTTCCGTAACATCCATATAATGCCAGTTCAAGAAATGGGTCATATGGTTAGAAATGGACATCCCAATACTCTCATAGACAGTCGCCGATTCAGGTGCAGAATCATAGGCTGAATGCCCAAATATATTTTTATCTTTTAAGGCAATATTACTTCGTCCCCATGCCGACTCATTTACTGCAGTTCCAAATGTAATTAGAGGGTTAATCCCATACTTTTTCCCTTCATTTATAAAGTGACTTTCCGAGCCAACCAATAGTGACTCATGTGGCTGTAAATTCTCAACCTCAGTTACTTTAGGTGAAGGGGCTGCGGTATAACCCTTGCGTGCTAAATATTTATTGATATCTTGCGCAGTAACGGATGATTTTGCACGATTTGATAAATATTGATAGTAGTTATACCAAGGATTTGAAGCATTGATTGCCGCTGCATTTTTATTAAGTTTTAAATCCGCAACCATGGTCTTGAGATTTGTGTAAAAATAATGACCATCTGCCGAATAATAATTGACTCCTGGACGTAAAAAACTTGGTGCTGGTCCAAGAAGAATTGATGCTGCATTCGTTTGATTTGCACCACGACTGATATAGTGAACCAATTCGTTATCTCCATTCACTTTATACATATTCATGGATTTTGCTTCATCGAAACTATATTCTCTAAAGTTCGAAGCATTAACCCAACCTATAGCTCCAGCAATTTGAACTTTATAACGATTGTTTTCTTTGCCATAAAACGGAAAGGCACCACTGTAAAGGACTCCATCTGAAAGATACGTACGTGCTGCTTCCCCTGTTGAATTATTGTATAGAAGAATGGTAGATTTTCCCGATCCATTGGGTTCAATAATCCCCTCTGTACGTTGTGCACGGGCTCCAGAAGAAAAATTCCGCATTTGATTTAATACGGTTACTGTTTCATTGTCTTCACCACCTAAGGATGGGACATCTGGATTTTCATTCAAATCAATTTCCCCCAAATCCTCTTCATCACGAAGCTGTTCAATTTCAGGATCAAGTTCTTGTGTAAATCCCTCCAACCCTTTATGGTCCGCATACGTCGATGCACTTGAATTTACCCCCACAAATCCTAAAATCACAGCACAAATTATCAGTTTTAAGAGTTTCTTTTTAAGTTTAAAACGTTTCATTATTACCCACCGCCTTGGAATAAAATATACCATAATTCCCTCACAATCACAATTGAATGGGTGCATCATGAACAATATTTCACATACGCACATACTTGAATTTACTATAAGTTTATATGTGGATAGTGTAGAATAAACTTAGGAGGTAATTATGACAAACGAAAATTCAATGAAGCACATGATTAAACTTTCTTTTAAAGAAGAAGTTCTTAACTGTGTCTCGCACGGAATCATGGCGCTTGCACTTCTTATAAGCCTTCCCTATGTTTCCATTCATGCATATCAAGATGGTGGCGCACTCCTTGCTACTGGAGAAGCGGTATTCGTAATTTCATTATTCTTTATGTTTTTAGGATCTACCCTTTATCATTCAATGGAGTATGGTTCGAATCATAAGTATATCTTTAGATTTCTGGATCACAGTTTTATTTTTGTGGCAATCGCTGGAAGTTATACTCCAATAGCACTTTATGCCATTGGCGGTACATTTGGAATTGTGATTGTTCTAATTCAATGGCTTATGGTAGTATTAGGAATTCTTTATAAGGCTCTGGCTAAGAATGCTAAGCCATCCATTACAGTTGGGATTTATCTAGTGATGGGATGGACTGCTGTCGTCTTAATTCCACGCTTACTAGAAAATACAACGCCCTTATTTCTCGGACTGATTGTCCTTGGTGGTGTCTTGTATAGCATTGGGGCATGGTTTTATATGCAAAAAGATAAAAAGTATTATCATTTTATTTGGCATTTATTTATTAATTTAGCGTCGCTTGCGCATTTTATCGCAATTGTATTCTGTATGGCATAAAAAAAGAGCAGATTAATCATCTGCTCTTTTATATGGGCAATCAAAGACATATTCTTGATCTGCATCCACAACACGTCTCATATCGCCATCCGCGACATAATCATGTTCATGCATCCATTCTGCAATTCCCGTATGAACATCCACAAATGAATCCGCAACAATACGTATCAACTCATCGGGTTTCTCTTGAACAAACTTAATCGGTCCAAGGTCTTCAATCGGCTCTTTCACAGCAATGAAAAGCTTAACATCAACAAGTTCGATACGGTCTTCTGAATCATATGCCACTGTATAGTTATATTCTGGCTCTGTTAGTTCTACATTAAGACGAATCAACTCATTGCGTAATGAATCAATTGCTTTTAAGTATAGATCACGAGAATAATCGGGTACCGTAATCTCCATTGTAGCCAGCCACATTTTATCTAATGAAAGTTTTTCAATCTTATACGCCATAAAATACTCCTTTTTACCATTATAACATAAAAAAAGGCTCTTGCCTTTTTTTAACTTAAATCAACTTCAGTTACCCAATAAGTTTACGAATATCGTTGAACATTATGAATACAAAGAGCGCCATAATCATTGCAACGCCAAGAGACATAATGGCATTTTCAATTTTTTCTGGAATCGGTCTTCGAATAATCATCTCGATAAGGGTTAAGAGCGCACGTCCACCGTCCATTACAGGAATCGGAACAAGGTTGATAACCGCTAAACTTACGGATAATTGTGCAATAAGGCTCAAGAAGAAAATAAATCCTTGACTTGAAATTTGAGATGTTACTTGGTAAATCCCAATTGGACCACCCACAGCATTGAGACCCACACCATGAACAAGTCTGCTTAGTACAAAACCAAGTTGCTGGATAATTGTTCCCAGCATTGTAAAGCCCATCATGATCGATTCAAAAAACCCTAAATCGCGATGTTCACCACTCACTGCTTGAACACCAATGAGATACCGTTCTTCTTCTTTATTGAATTCAGGTTTTAGTTTTGTATCAACTTCTTGACCATCTCGCATTACCGTAATGGTAACTTCATGATCTTCATAAACCATAATACTCGTAACGAGCTGATTAAAATCATGAGGAATCACGACTTTCCCATCATCAAATGTTAGTTTTGTAATTTCATCTTGAACGCGTAGTCCAGCCTTTTCTGCCGGTGACCCTTCCGCAACACCTGCCACAATGGGTTTGGGTGCATCAACCGTACCGAGATGCATTGAAAGCCCTGTGAAAATCACAAACGCTAACACTAAATTCATAAAGATACCGGCAAGCATCACAATAAGACGCTTCCAAGGTTTAATCCCAACAATGGTTCGTTCACGTTCGACACCAAAGTCCGCTTCACCTGGTTCACCAGCCATCGATACAAATCCCCCTAAGGGCAATGCACGAATTGAGAAACTGGTTTCCCAATTTTCTTTCTTATATTCGAAAACTTTAGGTCCCATTCCAATTGCGAATTCATTACAATAGACGCCAAAAGCCTTTGCCGCCATAAGATGACCTAATTCATGAATGAATACAATCAATCCCATAACGAGAACAAAATAAAATATATTAAGTAATACTTGCATGCAAACCTCCTATACAAAGATTGTAAGTATAATATTGAATGTCAAGAGTGCGAAAATCACACTATCAACACGATCCAAGACACCCCCATGACCTGGGAATATATAGCCAAAATCCTTAACATCAAAATGGCGTTTAATTGAGCTAAATGCTAAATCGCCAATTTGACCAATAAAAGGGATTATAAGTGACCCTGCAATGACAGCATTTAAGGGTACGTAGTTAAGAATAAATACTGAACCAAAGATAAAGGATAATATTGCGGACATCGCATAACCGATCACCGCACCTTCAATCGTTTTCTTTGGAGAAATCCGCTCAATGAGTTTATGCTTTCCAAATAGCATACCTCCAAAATACGCAAACGTATCAGTTAGGTATGTAGCAAGAAGTACATAAATAAATACAAACTTATCATAGTTCAATACTACGCTCACAGCTTGCACCGCAAGAACTAACATCATTATGAGGATAAACATATAGGAAACATTATCAAAGGTAAACCATTCGAAAAATACCGTCAGTGCAAAAAGCGTCATGATTAAGACAGCAGTATAGGATGGCAAATAATCGGCTTGAATTAAGCCACCTGTTATGGTAAATGCGATGATTATAGGGACAATAACGGGCTTTAATCGCGATTTATTGAGAAGATATATTTCATATGCTCCCAAAAGAATTAAACCCATGATTAAAGTAAAAAGAGCCCGATTCCCTGCAAATAAGGCTGCACCAAAAACAGCGACTAATACAATGGCAGTGGTTATGCGCTCTTTCATACTAAAGTCCTCCAAATCTACGATTTCGTTGATTGAAATCCTCTACACACGACTTAAACATTGGACGATCAAACTCTGGCCATTGAACATCTACAAAGAGAAGTTCCGCATACGCTAATTGCCACAATAAGTAATTCGAAAGTCGACGATCGCCTCCTGTACGAATTAAGAGATCAACAGGGGGTAATCCAAACGTATCTAAATACGATTCAAATACTGTTTCCGTAACAGTTTCAATACCTTCATCCACAATTGATTGGGCCGCCCGAACGATTTCATCACGTGAACCATAATTCAATGCGAAATTAAGAATTAATTTGTTATTATCTTTTGTGCGTTCAACCGCATTATCCATTACCTTACGCGTACGTGCAGGAATTTTCGTAAGATCACCAATTGTTCGGATCTTAATGCCCTTTTCCATCAATTCATTTAAAAACTTTTCAAAAAACACAGCCGGTAATTTCATCAGATAATCGATTTCTTTTTGAGGACGTTTCCAGTTTTCAGTCGAAAATGCATACAAAGTAATGACCTCAACACCCAAATCTAAGGCTTCCAAAGCAATATCACGTACATTCTCACTCCCGTAGTAGTGACCGAATGTACGCTCTTTTTTTTGCTTTGTTGCCCAACGTCCGTTGCCATCCATAATGATGGCCACATGTTTTAGGCTATTCATAATTAAATTGTCATGATTTCCTTAACTTTATCTTTTGAAATCGCATCAATTTTCTTTGTAATATCATCTGTAAGTTTTTGGACATCATCAAGAAGACGTTTTTCTTGATCTTCTGGAAGATCTTCAAGTTTCTTAATTTCATCATTTAAATCTCGACGAACATTACGTGCAGCTACTTTTGCATCTTCTGCTAAAGTACCAACTTGTTTTGAAACTTCTTTACGTGTTTCTTCAGTTAATTGAGGTACATTAATACGAACCACCGTACCATCATTTTGAGCAAGTAACCCTAGGTTACCGTTATTAATTGTATGTTCAATTTCTTTAAGTGCAGATGGATCAAATGGCTTGATTACCAATTGACGCCCTTCGACTACTGAAATTTGAGCAATTTGTTCAATGGGTGTTGCTGAACCATAATAGTCAATTGACACCCCATATAACATTGACACATTCGCACGGCCTGAACGTAAACCGCCTAAGCGTGTCTCAAAGTTTTCAATTACTTCGTCCATTAAAAGACGACCATCGTTAATGATTGATTGCATCTTTATTTTCCTCCCTTAGATACACGTGTTGCTACTGCTTCACCTTTTACTGCTTTTATTATATTATTTTTTTCATTCATATTAAATACAATTAAATCAATATCATTATCCATACACATCGATGTTGCAGTTGTATCCATGACTGCAAGTTCTTCTTGAATTACATCCATATAGGATAAACTATCATATTTTAAGGCATCTGGATTAACTCTTGGATCTGAATTATAAACACCATCCACACCATTTTTTGCCATTAAAATAACATCAGCTTTAATTTCTGATGCACGTAGTGCAGCAGTAGTATCCGTTGAAAAGTATGCAGAGCCTGTACCCGCACCAAATACGACAACACGTCCTTTTTCTAAATGACGGATTGCACGACGTGGAATAAAGGGTTCTGCGACCTTAGTCATATCAATTGCTGTTTGAACGCGTGTTTCAACACCGTTGCGTTCTAAAGCGCCTTGGATTGCTAAAGCGTTGATTACTGTGCCCAACATTCCCATGTAGTCAACTTGCATGCGATCAATACCTAAATCATCAGCCATACGACCTCTTACAAAGTTTCCTCCTCCGACAACAATAGCGACTTCGACACCATCGTTGACGATTGTTTTAATTTGTTCTGATAAATCATCGAGAACGATCGGATCAAATATTTCTCCATCTTTTGATAGAGCTTCACCGCTTAATTTTAACAATACGCGTTTGTACATGTTGCACGTCCTTTCAAAAAGGACACAGTAACTGTGTCCTTATATCATTAATTAAACTTGAGCTGCTTTTGCAACTTCAGCTGCGAAATCTTCTTCGCGTTTTTCAATACCTTCACCAACTGCATAACGAATAAATGATTCTACGTTAGCATTTGCTGATTTAAGTACTTGTGAAACCTTAGCTTTACCATCTTTAAAGAAGATTTGGTCAACTAAAGAGATGTCTTGCATTGATTTGCTTACACGTCCCTTGATGATTCCAGCAACTACTTGTTCTGGTTTATTTGAAAGTGATTCGTCATTTTTAACGATTTCAACTTGAATGTTTGTTTCATGATCAATGATTTCTGAAGGAATTTCAGCTTGTGATACATATTGTGGAGACATTGATGCAATTTGCATTGCCATGTCTTTTGCTAATTCATCATCTGCGTTCTTTAGAACTGCTAATGCTGAAATTTTTCCACCCATATGCATGTATTCACCGAATACTTCATCATCTGATTTTTCAACGATTGCAAATCGACGTAATGTAATTTTTTCTCCGATTGTAGCTGTTGCAGCAACAACTAAATCTGATACTGTTTGTCCATTAACATCAACTGCTAAAGCTGCATCTAAATCTGCAGGATTAGCTTCAAGAAGTACGTTGCTTAATGTATCAACGAGTTCTACGAATTGATCATTCTTGGCAACAAAGTCTGTTTCTGAGTTTACTTCGATAACAATACCGCGGTTTCCCTTAACAGTAACCTTTGTTGTTCCTTCAGTAGCAATACGACCTGATTTCTTTTGAGCATTTGAAATACCTTTTTCTCGTAACCAGTCAACTGAAGCTTGAATATCGCCTTCAGTAGCTTCAAGAGCTTTCTTACAGTCCATCATTCCAGCTCCAGTAAGATCACGAAGTTCTTTAACTAACTTTGCACTAATCATCTTTACGCCTCACTTTTTTCTGTTTTTGTTTCTGTTTTTGTTTCTGTTTTTGTTTCTGTTTTTGTTTCTGTTTTTGTTTCTGTTTTTGTTTCTGTTTTTGTTTCTGTTTTGCTTCTACTTTTTCATCACGGTTATTTGTTGGACGGTCATTACGTGTATAACGCTGTTGACGACGACGATCATCGCGTTTACGACGTTCTTCGAAACGTTGACGACGACGACGGTCATTTTCAGCAGCTTGTTGTTCTACATTAACGATAACGTCTTCCATTGTGATATCTTCAACATCTTGATCTTGATAAGCAACTTGTAATACGCCACCTTTTGGTTCGATCATTGCATCAGCCATTAATCCTACGATTGTACGGATTGCGCGGATTGCGTCATCGTTACCAGGAATTGCGTAATCAACTGCATCTGGATCACAGTTTGTATCAACGATTCCAAATACTGGGATTCCTAATTTACGTGCTTCAGCAACAGCGTTAGCATCTTCAATTGGGTCTACCACAAATAATGCATCTGGAAGTTTCTTCATTTCTTTAATTCCACCTAAGAAGTTTTCTAGACGGTCTTTTTCTTTAAGTAATAATGACACTTCTTTTTTAGTATAAACATTGATTGATCCGCTGTTTTCCATTTCTTCAATTTCAACTAAACGACGAATTGATTTTTGGATTGTACGGAAGTTTGTTAATGTACCACCTAACCAACGTTGGTTGATAAAGAATGATCCACTACGTAATGCTTCTTCTAATACGATTGTTTGAGCTTGTTTCTTTGTACCTACAATTAAAAGTTTACCGCCTTTTTCTGCGATATCTTTCATTGCCGCATATGCTTCATCAAGTTTTTCTTGAGTTTTATTTAAATCGATAATGTAAATACGATTCTTTGCAGCATAAATATATGGTTTCATTTTTGGATTCCAACGACGTGTTTGGTGTCCATAATGAACTCCGCTTTCTAATAATTTCTTCATTGTCACAACTGACATAACTAAATTCCTACCTTTCCGTTAGTCCTCCATCATTTCTAAAGTAGACAACTCATCGTGAGCACGGGGTCTACGAATCCATGATGTGTGAATTAGGCATTCTTTTGATGCCATTGTTTATTTTATCATAATGTCCTTGCTTAAACAAGGCTAAATCACGATTTATCCTTGTCAAAATCCGTGATAAATTGTTCCAATCGATCAAGGCCTTTTTCAAGTACATCCATAGGACTTCCATATGAAATTCGAATAAATCCTTCAGTCCCAAAATAGATTCCAGGGATGGTTACCAACCCATATGCTTCCGCAAGTTTCGTGGCAAAAATTTCCGAAGGCATCCCAAACCGTTGAATCGAAGGAAAGACATAAAATGCACCTTCTGGTTTTACATACTGAAGCCCCATTGCATCCAAGCGCGCTAAAACATACGTTCTACGTTTTGCGTAGGCATCGACCATATACTGTGTATCCACATCCAATGCAGCAATACATGCCGGTTGGGAGAAACTTGAAATTCCAGTTACAAGATTTTGATGAAGACGATGCATCAACTCGATTAAGTGCGCTTCAGCCAAAACGTACCCTACACGCCATCCAGTCATTGCATGCGACTTTGAAAAACTCTGCGTAATAATGATTTGGTCTTGAATTGATTCATCCATGCGTAATGATGGAATATTTCCTTCATACAACATTGAACGATACACCTCATCGACAATTACGTAAATATCTGATCGTTTTGATAGCACCTCACGGATTGCTTGAATGCTTGCTTCATTATAAACGACCCCAGTTGGATTATTGGGTGTTGCGAAAAGGATTGCACGAGTGCGTGGTGAGATGACCTTCTCAAGCATCGCTGATGTAACTTGAAATTGTGATTCACTGGTATCAAGAAGTACCGGTTTTGCTCCCGCTAGTGTAACTTGCGTTTGATATAACGGAAAACTGGGTGTGAAAATCACCACCTCATCCCCTTCCGTCACAACCGACCAAATCGCCAACGTTAATCCTTCCGTTGCACCATTAGTGATAATCACATTATCAGTTTTGTAAGGATGGATGTTAAATTGTGATTCATAACGAGCGATCGCATCGCGCAAATCAAGATTACCAATCGCTGGTGGATAATGCGTTTCATTACGCGTCAATGCATCCACTGCCGCTTGTTTAATTATTTCAGGTGTATCCAAATCCGGTTCACCAATCGTTAGAAATATCATATCTTCACGACCTTGAAAACGCGCTGAAAACTGACGTATACCACTTAGGGTCAAAGCCTCAATCCTATGCTTCATCCACATACCTCCAATCGCTTGTTTTATAAATTGCATATAAAGGAACTTCTTTACCGTTAATGAACAGTGTTGTTTTTCCAAAAGCATTTTCACGTTGGCCGTTGCAAGAATTGAACTGACCAAATAGACGCGTCACAATTGTCCCTAACCATACATAATCAGTTAATTCCCCCACAATAACAATCTTATCCGGATGAATCGATTCAATTTCTTGACGGACAACACGACACAACTCCGGTTTTTCAATCTCATAGACATCCATTAATTGTTCATTGGGAAATCCTTTTCGCAAATCCAAATATTCAAAATCACGGTTTAAATCGGTAAGCTCTTGCTTCACGGAGTCCCGATCACTGATAACTAATAATTTCATGATTGACCTCTTTTCTCTTTAGTATTATTTTATCATAGAACTTCTAAAATCAAGTCATCAATCCTCTACCTTATACATTTTTCAGTTGTTTTTTACCCATTTCAGTCTATTTTGTCGTATGATTAATTAAACTTATATTGAGGTATTCTTATGAAACAAAAAATTGTCCTAACACTTCTGATCCTAGCCATGACACTTCTTCCCATAAACGCTGCGGGAAATCATGATTTAATTCCGATCTACGATTTAGATCTGCAGAGTCAAAATTACATCCTTGTTGATTCCAATACAGGTCAAACACTCTCCGAAAAAAATCACGACACACCGATTCACCCTGCTTCCATCACAAAAGTCCTCACGGTCATTACCGCAATTGAAGCATTGGGCGATACATCACTTGACACGATTTATACCTTGCCCCCCGAGGTTTTTGAGGGCTTGGATCCCATCGCCTCTGTTGCCGGATTTCAAGAGGGAGATGCATTAACACTCAATGACCTGCTTCACGGAATCATGTTACCGTCCGGAGCTGATGCGACACGAGCTATGTCAACCTATCTAACACAAGATCCCGAAAAACTCGTGGAAAAAATGAACCGACTCGCACAACGCATTGGAATGAAAAACTCCCACTTTGTAAATACGAGCGGCCTTGATGATCCAAAGCACCTAACAACGTTAGATGACCTTGCATTACTGTTAAGGTATTCATTAAAAAAACCCACATTCGAAACTATCTATAAAACCGAAACCTACCTTACATCATCAACCCCTACTCATCCCAACGGCATCGCACTCACTAACGAAGCCTTAAGTGTTGCACACCAAAAAGGCTATACGATGATTAAAGGGGCAAAATCCGGGACAACCGATCTCGCAGAACGTGCACTTTCAAGTGTTGCAGAAGATGCATCACAATCCTACATTTTCATTTCAACCAATGCCCCTTTTGAAAACAGGCTGTATACTCAGATTATCGACCACGGAACCGTCTATCAACACGTCCTTGAACATTATCGTTATGTTCCTTTATTGTATAAAAACACAACCATTCAAACCATCCCAATTAAACACGGGCGATCCGATTTTGATATCTGGTTCGAAGACGATATCATGAGCTACTTACCCAAAGATTATGATCAAGACGACATCAAAATCGAATTTATCCCAAGTCAGAAAGAATTTGAGGCTCCCATCTCAGAAGGTATGAAGATGGGTGAAATTCGTTTCTCTTACAAAGGAAAAACACTTCTTGAAAAAGAAATCATTAATGATGAAGTAATAAAAATTTCCTATCTTCAGATTGCTTTTGAAGCGATAAAAATCATCGGTTTTATCTTAGCCGTTGGATTCGGGATTCTCGGGATTGTCTATCTAATTTATCGACAATGGAAAGATTACCGTGACCATAAGTACTATCTTTAAAAATTAGATCGACGCTCTCGAAAAGAATAGAAAAAAGGAACCTTTGTGAACCGCCACACCAAATCTTGAAAAGATTCGGTATGGCGGTTCACAAAGGTTCCTTTTTTTATTTTTCTTCCGCAACAACTTCTTGAAGCAATTTCGCCTCTGTCGGGGTAAGATTTCTACTTTCCAAAAGATCTGGACGAACACGGTATGTCTTACGCAATGATTCTTTTAAACGATACGTTTCGATATTCGCATGATGTCCGCTCATTAGCACTTCAGGAACATCATGCCCTTTGTAAGAACGAGGTCGCGTATAATGTGGATATTCCAAGAGTCCATGACTAAAAGAATCATCTTCATGAGATTCCTTGGTAATTACACCATCAACAAGACGAATCACAGAGTCAGCAATAACCATCGCTGCAGTTTCTCCGCCCGTAAGCACATAATCTCCAATAGACATTTCCATATCAACATATGAGCGAATGCGTTCATCAAACCCTTCATAATGGCCACAAACCAAGATTATGTGTTGCTCCTTACTTAAGTCATACGCCAAGGATTGCTTTAAAGTCTTTCCTTGAGGCGTTAACATAATCACTAAAGAATCCTTGGTACGGGTTGCTTCAATTGCATCAATTACCGGCTGACACATTAACACCAATCCTGCGCCACCACCATATGGATAATCATCAACACAATTGTGTTTATCTTCGGTAAAATTTCGCATATCCACAACATCGATTTGAATTAAATCACGTTCGATGGCTTTACTGATAATGGAAGACTCAACAAACCCGGTAAACATTGACGGAAAAAGGGTCAAAATACTTACACGCATTAAAGTCCCTCCATCCAGTTAATATCAATACGCTTCGCTTGCGTATCAACTTTTTTAATAAATCGTTCCACAAAAGGAACTAAAATATCACGATCTTCAGCCTGAATACGCAATACGGGATGTGCAGGTGTTTCCATTACTTCAGTTACAATCCCTAACTTAACATCATCAGAAAACACGGTGCAGTCCTCTAAATCGATGAAATAATATTGATCCTCTGGGAGTTCATGTTGAGATTCTCGGTCGATCGATATCTCCCCTTTATGGAAAAACTCAACATCATTAAGCGAATTCAGTCCCTCAAACTTTATCAGAATGGATCCGTGATGACGGCGGAACGACTCAATAACGTAATCCGTTGATTTCCCACCCAATTTGAAATGAACGCGTTGACCAGGAGCAAAACGCTCCTCCACAAAGTCAGTCTTCGGTGCAACTTTTAATTCGCCCTTAATACCAAAGGGCTTTTGAATAATACCAATAATAATATGTTCCATATAACCTCCAAAAAAAGGATGTATTGCTACATCCTTAATATGATTCAAATTTAATTGAAATACGTTGATCAAGGACACGAGAACCAATTGCCATTGTTTGACGAATTGCATGTGCCATCGTCCCTTGTCGTCCAATTAAACGAGCAATATCTGCGCTATCCGCATAGATTGCAAGAATAATTTCATTTTCATCTAAGCTCGGTAACCTTTTGACACTCAAACTCTTCTCTTCCTCCACAAGTGGAAGAACTAAATCATAAAGAATATCTTCAACCGGTTTCATGATTATTTCACTAATTTTGATTCGTGGTAACGAGTCATGATTCCTTCTTTTGAAAGAATGCTACGAACTGTGTCTGATGGTTGAGCTCCAACTGATAACCATTTTAATGCTTTTTCTGCATCAACTTTAACTTCAGCTGGTGAAGTTGTTGGATCATAGTATCCAACGATTTCGATGAAACGTCCATCACGAGGTGCGCGTGAATCTGCTGCAACAATTCGGTATGAAGGTTTTTGTTTTGAACCCATTCTTCTTAAACGTAATTTAACTGCCATGTGTATAGCCTCCTATTAATTTTAACGTATTTGTTAATTTCCTTGTTAAGTATATCATAACAGGAAGTGGTGTCAAGTGTTTTTACTTGACACCCTTTGCTTTATAGAAATTTCGATTATCAAGTGCAAACATACGCGTACTAAATTCGCCTTCCTCAAGGTCATCGTAGAACTTTTCAAACATATTGGTACGTGCATCAATGTTATCAATAAAGGTTAACATCTCCGCTTCTTTAATCATCGGTAATACGGGTGAACCGTATTCTAATTTCCCGTGATGCGATAAAATCATATGACGCAATAACAACACTTGCTCTGTATCGTGATAACCAAGACGGGTTGCTACTTCTACAAAGTTTGAGTGTTCAATAGAAATATGACCCAATAATTTTCCTTTAGCACTGTATTCACTCAACATCGCTGCTGTATATTCCTCAATCTTACCCATATCATGCAGAATTACACCTGCAAGTAATAAATCGCGATTATAAATTGGATACAGGTCACAAATGCTGTTGGCAAGTTGACACATCCCAAACACATGCGTTGCAAGGCCTCCAACAAAATCGTGATGGTTACGCGTTGCAGCGGGATATTGGTAAAATTGCTCCCCACAATCCTCAAGCGATGCTTCAACCAATTCTTTTATGATTGGATCCTCAATTTGATCTTTAAATCCATTTATTTTTTCTTTTAAAAATTCAATATCATATTTGGATGCGTTCACAAAATCACTCAATACATATTCAGACTGTTCTTTAATTTCAATGCTGTGAATTCGCAATTGTAAGCTTTGACGATACTGAAGGACATCGCAATGCACTACTCCAATTAAACCTACTTGAATCAATAATTCTTGTTCTGGTTTGACATCCCAGATCTTTCCTTCAATTTCTCCGGTATCATCTTGCAACGTAATCGACATATAGGGAGCACCATTTTGTGTCACGCCTTTTGTATAACGTGAAATCAACAACGGCACTGTATTTTTTTGACCGGCTTCAAATTCTTTAATCTTCATTTTCATACTCCTCCAGAACACGTGCAATCATATCGTAATCATAACCACGTGATAATGCATGTCGTACAACACGATTTCGTGTTTCACGGGCGTCATATTTACGAGCATAACGTGCAGTGCTTTTTTCCATAACTTTTTTAAGACTTTCAAATTCATCGGTCTCATCAAATTCATCTTTAATCAAACGACCCACAATATCGTTAATCACTTCAAATCCATAACCTTGACGTTGGAGATGTTGACGCAATTTTGACTCACGTTGACGGCTCGAGCCATCCCTTAAAGTCTTCATAAAGGTCTCAGCCCGGCGTACACCACGCTCTGTATAGTCATCGTAGTCTTCATCTTCTAAAGCAGCCAAGATGCGATCTGCTTCAAACCCACGTTTACGCAAGTCTTCAACGATACGCTGATTTCCTCGCATTTGTTCACGATGATAGTCTACTTTATCTCTAAAGTAACGATCATCATCAATAAAACGGCGACGCTTTAGCAATTCAATAACAATATCAACTTGCTCTTGAGTCAGTTCAAGTTTTTTATGCAAATATTCCGACATTTCAAACGAGGTATAATCTTTGACTCCAATTCGCGATAACGCTAACTGGTACGCTTCATAAACGGCTTGATCATCCTCAATCTCATTTAGCTCATTTCGTGACAACTCGCGACCCACCTCGATTCCTCTCCGTTCAAACACATAGTGATCAATCACCATGCGCTCATCACTATCTTTTGATTCAAAATCAATAAATACTTCATCCCCCACTTGTTCGATTGCTGTAACAACATAACGTCCAAAGTATGTATCAATGGCACGTTGGTATACGGTCAGTACACTGTCTGCAAACTTCGAACTATCAAAGGTTGATGCTTTTTCAAGTGCATTCGTTTTAAATTGATCTAGAAGGTCTTTATCTGATTGTAGAAGATGCTGCGCTTTGTCTGCGAACTCTTCAGATGACTCAAATAAATATCCCGTCTCATCATCAACAATAATCCCCTCAAGTGGTTTATCAGGGCGTGCAAAGACACATAAACCACATGCTAACGCTTCAATATAGGTTAATCCTTGTGTTTCTGTTAATGACGCCGAAATAAACGCATCCGATACATGATAAAAATTCACAACATCTGTGGAATCCACGGGTCCAACAAAAATGACTGCATCTTGGATGCCAAGTTTCTGTGTTTGATGTAAAAGATCTTTATCCGAAGGCCCACCACCAACAATTAAGAGTTTCGCTTCGACATCCCTTTTTAAAAGTTCAGCAAACGCATCAATAACAACATCTATGCTTTTTTCTTTGGCCAGACGACCGATATATACAAATGTTGGTTGTGTTCCTAAATTATAGGATTCACGAATTTCTCGCATCCGTGTTTCATTCCGAGTCGCAAACCGCGTCAGATCCAAACCCGTAGGAATTACGGCAATCTCTTTACGAATATCATAACCAAGCAACATTTTCTTAGTTTTCTCAGATGGCGAAATAATCACTTGAGCTTGCTTGGTAAACATACGGCTCATCTTCGCGATCGCCTTTCTTGAAAGCTGATCAACGGACTTAAGCCCTAATAGATTTACATAATGGGTATAATCTTCATAAGTCGTATGATAGGTTGAGACAAGCGGTAGGTGAAGGTTCTTCGCCACAAGACGTGCAAACATCCCCACACCAAACTCTGAATGAACATGAAGCACATCCAAATCGATTTCTTCTATAACACTCATTGCTTGAATATGTAACGGACTGCTCATGACATAACCATATAAAAATTTCAATTCTAAACCCGGCAGTCGTAATACGCCATCTTCATAAGTCGTGCTTAAAATTGACGGTTGGTTTGTTATCACAAAAACATTATGTCCTTGCGCTTCTAACGCATTTTTTAAAGTAACAATTGATGTTACTACACCATTTATATCCGGTGTATAAGTATCTGTAAATAAACCAATTCTCATCGAGAATGCCTCCTTTGGCATTTAATTTCACTGTATTAATAATAATCTAATTTAGGAAAAATATCAAAAAAAGACACCCCGAAAATGGGGTGTTCATTAATAAAGGACCACACATTCTTCTGAATCATCTTCACGAAGTTTTACTTTTACGGTTTCATTGAGCGATGTTGGAATGTTCTTACCAACAATATCGGCACGAATTGGCAACTCACGATGACCCCGGTCAACCAAAACAGCTAGTTGTACGCGTTCGGGTCTACCGTTATAGATAATACCATCCAACGCTGCACGAACCGTACGACCTTTAAAGAGCACATCATCAACAATAACCACAACACGATCTTGGACACTAATCGGTAAGCGGAATGCTTGGTCTGATGCTTTCACATCATCACGCCAGTAACTGATATCAAGTGATGCCACAGGTACTTTAATATTTTCAAACTGATACATAAGTTTTGCCATGCGTAACGCAAGCGTGGCACCACGTGTTTCGATTCCCAACAGTACAACTTTATCGAGCCCCTTATTTTTCTCAATAATTTCGTGCGTCATTCGAATGAGCGACCGATTAATTGCACTTTCATCCATTATAGTTTTCATAATTTAACACCTCAAGAAATATTATATCAAATACCTATTGATATTGATATACGACTATGGTATTATTTGTTGGCAGTCAGTTAAATAACGTCTTGCAAAGCCTTTTTAGGGGTATAGTTCAATGGTAGAGCAACGGTCTCCAAAACCGTTAATGTGGGTTCGAGTCCTGCTACCCCTGCCAATTATATAAATACAACCACTTTCGAGTGGTTTTTTTATTTTTCACACACATATTCCTGCCATACAAATCTTTTTTTCCATCGTAAAATTAGTTGCTTCAGAATAAACTCTCTTTTAAAGGGACATGATTTGAAGCAAAAAAAACAAAGGGTACTGTTTGATTATCTAATTAAACGAACTGGGACTTCTTTTCTATCCTATGTCGCTTAATCCTTATCCTTATGACTACCGAATAAAAAATCCCATATTTGATGTAAGGGATTTTTTATTACCTATTTAACTTTATACTTATATTTGTCATCTACTGTTCTTAAACCATCAATATGTTCAAATAAATTAGGTTTTATAGTTGTACCCATAGGATCTAAGATAAAATCAATCCCTTCTCTTCTTGCTAATTTTGCAGCTGATACAAAATCGCTATCACCAGATATTAAGACAATTTGATCGACTTGTTTTTTATATGACAATGAGGCGATATCTAATCCTATCTTCATATCAACACCTTTTTATTCGATATTTAAATAGATATCGTTAGCAGTTAACTCAGAAACTTGAATAGAGTTATGCAAGAGTTTCTTAAGTGGTTCACCTTTCAAATGATATCCCATTGATACGCTTGAAATTTCACCCATTCTCAAAGAGAACTT
Source organism: Erysipelothrix piscisicarius (assembly GCF_003931795.1). Taxonomy (NCBI): domain Bacteria; kingdom Bacillati; phylum Bacillota; class Erysipelotrichia; order Erysipelotrichales; family Erysipelotrichaceae; genus Erysipelothrix; species Erysipelothrix piscisicarius. Next base: position 1,381,162 of record NZ_CP034234.1, read on the forward strand.
TCTTTTTCTTTTTAGACACTCAAAAAATTCGGTTATCCACGAATAAGTCTCCGATTTTCCTAAATCATCATTCGATTTAGTGAGAAGATTATAGACACTTTTCCTTACAGGTGGACAATCATAGTAGAATATTCGATAAAGTGAGTGGTTATAAATTTCACCCATTATTCTTTCGTTAAGATGTCTCTTACAATATACCTCTAACTCATCTGCCGCATCTTGCGGCGCAATATCTTTAGAAACGGAATTTAATCTTTTTCTAAAAAAGCCCCCCTCCACTAATATAGCAGTAATACAATTAGCTTGAATGACTGGTCTTCTATTTTTACATTTCTTACGAGTCATACTTACCTCCATAGTAAATAAATAAAGCCATCGGTTCGGACAATCCCTTATCGATGGGAACCTACTTCCAATGGCTTTGATATTGTTATCTTATCATTCTTTTTTTGATAATCAATAACTTCAAACAAAATAACATAATTTTCTTTCATATTATCATGATTACTTTACAGTGATTGATTGTTTACTAGATGAAAAAATTCAATAATTTTAGGTACATACCTTTTTGATTAGCTACATCATTGAAATGATACTTTAATCCTTTAGTCGCAAGTCTTGTAGGTAGTTTTGAACATAATCTGTACCGTGTTTAAAATTAATTACCTGCATTAGACGACCATCCATCTTTGCATCTAATTTTTTCTCAACTTCTCAACCATTATTATCTGCCTTTGATATAACATGAACCTATTTTTTATCTCTTGATTTGATAGGTCAACCACGAATTACGAAAACTGACAAGATTAAAGTCACGCTTGGGGAATATAATTATGTTGACTTTGTAATTTTTGCTTATTTATTTAGCTGTGATATTATTGTAGATAGAGTATACGTGTAAAATTTTATTTGTTTTTGCTTTTATTAAAAGGAGGGGAACATGGCGGTTATTCGTAAGAATAAAGGAAATAGCATTTTAGAATTTCGAAAAGATTACACAATTTTAAATGTTTCTACAACGGACTTTGATTATTTCTATGGAAAAATAATTAGAATTCAAGCTAAAAAATATAGAGACTTTAACCTAGTCTCCGAATTTGATCAATTTATCAATCCCGGTGAGTCTATTAACCCATATATTACCCAAAATACAGGAATCACAAATGAGATGGTTCAAGATATGCCTCTCATACATACCATTGCACCAGAATTTCTTAACTATATAAAAGATGACATTATCGTAGGACACAACATAAATTTCGATATTAACTTTTTATATGATTCGTTTATCGATTCAAACATAAATATTTCCAATGATTTCATTGATACACTCAGACTTTCGCGAATCATTGTCCGAGATTTATCAAATCATAAACTGAATACACTCGTCGACTACTTTAACATAAACGATAGTTTTAATCGTACATTCTCAACCGAATATCGAAACAAGATATATCTAGAATTATATAAAACAAATATTCGTGAAAATTCCATAAATAATTATCTTCAAGCGAAAAAGAAAAAGCAATGTAGTAAAAGTACAGATTTCTCATTAATTCGTTCAAAACTCAACAACGAGGATATCGATGACTCTAATCTCTTTTTCGGTAAGCATGTTTGTATCACAGGAAAATTGATCTACTCAACAAAAGCCGAACTCTATCAAGCACTCGCAAATCTTGGTGCGAAAATTCAAAATAACGTCACAAAAGATACTGATTATTTAATTCTTGGCGATCTAAATTACCAACATCAAATATATGGCACAAAATCAATAAAACATTTAAAAGGCGAGAAAATGATAAGAGAAGTTTCTAATTTAGAAATACTCACTGAAGTAAGCACTCGAGAACTCATTAATTCATGACTATAAGGATTATTTTCTAAAAATTTTTAAATAATATTAATCAAAACTTCAAAATGATATGAAATAATTATATCAACGAAGACATCTTTACGAATTGAAACGTTTTACGCATATTTGCGCTTCTTGATAATAAGGTTTTTTTATTTCTAATTTGGTATCAAACGCATAAAAGCAAGATACAAGCCAAAAAAAGGAGGAAAAATGGAATGAATAAAATAAAAAAAGCATTTTATAAAAAATGATGGTTTTGGCTGATTGTTATTGTATTTATAGGCGGTATTGGATCACAGTTAGGAAATAGTGACAGGGATAAAAACAATGTTCCTCAAAAGAAAGAATTCTATGAAATTGGAGAGGTTGTGGAGACAGACGAATATACATTCGTCGTTAATTCAGTTAGGGAAATGGAACCCTTTGAATATGCAGCACCTAAAGAAGGTAAAATAATAGTGGCCGTAGATGCAACATTCACCAGTAAAACCGACAAAGAAGTACACATCACTGCACTCAATAATGTGATAAAAGATGCAGATGGAAGATCTGCGGATATCTATTTATTCGGAGATAACGATGGTGGACTTGGCGGAAGTGTGATGGCCCACGAAAAACTAAGTGGTGAATCTGCATTTGAAGTAAATCCCGAAGGAGACCTATATTTCTATTTTGAGACTTCAGTTATCGGTGGCGATAAGATTAAAGTTAAGATTAGATAAGCCATTTGATAAATATAATATCTTGAAAGCACCCTCGCATTGTAGTGGGTGCTTTCATTTCTTAATATTCATTAACATTTTATTAAGAATACCTAATTCTTAGTTTCATTTGGGTGGAGCTTGTTATAATTTTGATGTAGCGATGCATGTCTTTCTCCATGAAAATAAGTTATCATCTGTACAATCGTTACAAACAAGACTCAAGTTCTCATACAGGCTCGAGTCTTTTTTATGTTACAATCCTCTTAGGGGGATGGAAATATGAAACAATCGATCATTAAGCATCAAAAGATGCTTTTAAGTTTTATCGCTTTTATTTTGGGATTATCTTTATCAAGGCTTCCACAAATAATTCGAACAGGCGTTTTTTGGTTTATGCTTGCTTATGGTATTTACGTTATCTATGATGCAATTCAAATTCAGAAAACGATTAAAGATAAATCAAACAAAAAAGCGTGAATCCTCACGTTTTTTCTATTAAAGCATTATGTTATCTTGCGTGAATTTCATAAACCCTTTCCCAAGAATGATATAATAATCGTAGGTGATAATATGGAAAACATACGACACGATCTTGAACATCGAGGATATCTCGACTTAAATATCGTGACACAGTGTGCAGACTTAAGTGATGACGCATTGGTAAAACAATTAAATGCGAAAACTGCACAAGAACGCACGGCAGCTGTCCATGTCGGTGCAAGAAGATGGAATTATGAACCCTGGTTTGTTGATTTGCTCTTGAAGCAATTAATGAATGAAAAAGCGCTCTATACACGACTTGAAATATGTCGTGTTTTAGAAGGTGGCAATAATGATGTCGCCGCTGCGATGATGCCCTATCTTGGAGAGATTGGGCACAATCAACATCAAAACATCCCAAAGGCAGTCTCGCGTAAACGAAGCTATCCTTTACCGCGTGATATCATTGCACGTACATTGGGTAATATGAATGCCGCAATTCTATACACAATGATTGATTCCTTAGGTTCGCTCTCACAACATCAAGTCAGTGAGTTTGTTGATGCTTACGGTTATTTTATTTCAAAGCATCCTCATTTGGCGACACAAGCACACTTAAATGTCATCGAATATCTCATCAATACTTACGCAGATGATGATTTAATTCTTTGGAAATGCATGCAATGTCTTTCAGTATTTCCACTTGATCGTGCGCTCGAAATTTTAAACAGCCAGTACTTAACCTGCGACCATCCGACGATTCAGTCCGAAATTAAACGCAGTATCCATCAAATTTCACGAAAAAGAGAAGCTATTTAGCTTCTCTTTTTGTATAGGGTTCCAGTTGGAAAAAGTAGCGATGTTTATGAGCGTATGCCTCAAGTTGGCAAATCCCTTGATACACCCCTTCATCCGATGCATCTTCCGTTACCGTCTGAAATAGCCCAATCTTTGGATTTTGCTTACGTTCATGAGCCATCGCTTTCTGAAACCAACCTTTGATGCGTTCAGGGGTAGAAGTACAGTAAATAATATCCATAATTTGTTCCCGTACCGTTTCGAAATCATCATTTTCTTGCGAGGCGAGCATCCGACCCAGAGTTCGAGCTTTGGTATCATCAATTTCTTGACATAAAAATTTAGTCGAATACCAAAGATGATAAACATCAGACCAAGTACACAATGATGTCTCCTTAACATAATCAATGGTTTTTACACGACGAACCACATCCCATGATTTCAAATCTGATTGTACCGTTTCAGATGTCACAGTAATGCCTTTATGAGGAAAATTCGCAACCCAGATAAAACGATCTGCTTCTTGAACTAAAATCGAATTGGGGATAATCCCTTCTAGTAAATAAATCGGCTCTTTCATGTTTGAATTAGACTGCGAAAATCGCGACTACGCCCAATGTATTCCAAATCATATGTAAATACATTGCAGCTTTGATGCTGTTTGTCTTTTCATAGATATATGCGAAAAATGCTCCCATTCCTGCATAAATTATAAGATTAAACATCATCACCCATTGCCCAGTCACAAGTTCCGTCGTAAGATGCATCAAGCCAAACAAAATCGAGCTTACTGCATAGGCTGCAAAGCGGTTTTTATGAATCAACTTGCGGAAAATTAATCCTCGGAAGAGCAGTTCTTCTTTAATTGGACCAGCAACAACCGCAAAAACAAAATACATAGGGAATCCAATCCCTTTCATTGCAATCAGCACTTCTTGATTAATCGGTTGACTGGATCCACCCAGTGTTTCAATAAGCATTGCCACCAATGGACTTACAATAAAATTCGCAAAAACCATTACTACAAAATAGAAACCGACCTTCCGTAATATGTGTATACGTGTTAATGGGTTTGGAAACGTACGTGCCTCCTTGATTAATGGTAAATTAATCCATAATAAAATTACCGTAGTTAACAACATCATTACAATGGGCGTAAACGCAGTCATGTTTATTTCTTGAACCATTTTCATCTCAATAAACACCCCGACAAATGCATCTGAAAATGTCGATAAAATAAAAATGGAAAGCACACTCCAAAATAATCGTTTTCCTTTTAAAGGGGATTCAATGTCCCCAATCCCAACCTCGTGGTTAACCGTCTCACCGTAGAAAATATCTTCTCTGTAATCCATTGACATACATCCTCCTCAAAATTACTTGCTTTAATTATACCTTAATTTAGCTCATTAATTCATCCTTCATGAACCGACGCTCTTGGGAGCAATAAAAAAATGCACCTAAGGTGCATTTAAGAAACCTGAAAGGCACACTCCGAGGATAAACGCACCTCGTCATTGCATCCGATTAACGTCTTACACATCGCAACCATTTCAGTTGCGTATCCATTCCCTCGAAACGCTTCCTCGACATAAATCATTTGAAGTCGTGCGTGATTCTTATTAAAGGAATCTTTTTGAATGTGCGCAAACCCTGCTGGAAAGCCACAATCATATTTAATAACAAAAACATCTTGATCTGAATTTAGTTGTTCTTGTATTACGGCATGCCGATGTTCGTAAGAACAATCAGTCTCACACATAATGCTTAGATATACCAATTCTTCAAGTTGTTCTGGGGTACCAAGACAAATCATTACGACATCCTCCATAAACCTATCTTATCGTATTCATGGTCATGTGTCATGAAAATTAAATGAGCGTTTATGTAACGGCGCTCACAACCGTAACACCATAACGCGGTCGCGTATCAATGTCAATTATTTCAAGCATTTCTAATAAAAAATATCGTTTTTACGACGGTGCGTGCTATACTAAAAACAGTAAAAAGAGGTGTACTATGAAATCAATCGATCTTCAACACGAGAACAGTCGTTTCGCATATGTTTTTTCATTTATTTCCGGTTATTTAGATGTTTTAGGAATCCTTGCCATTGGTGGTGTATTCCTGTCTTTTATGAGTGGTAACTCAACCCGCTTAGGGATTCATTTGATTAACCAAGAATGGATTGAAGTTCTTCGCTATGTTTTGGTACTCATTTCCTTTGTTCTAGGATCTTTTATCGGTAACCTTTTCTGCACTGGTAGTCATGCGCAATCCATCAAAAAAATTTTAGAACTTGATATCCTCTGTTTGGTCGTCGCTCTGGCGTTTCAATTTACCACCTATCAAACGTGGAGTTTTCCCCTCAGAAGTTTTGCGATGGGAATTCAAAACAAGGCCCAAGTTGAAGTTAATAACGCAACAATTGGGAAAGGATTTATGACCGGAGTGCTTTATGGTATTGGTGAAGCGTTTGCGCGCTTTGTACGCAAAGAGACGAGCTGGCATGAAGTATCAACATTAATTCTAACATGGTTCTTATTTTTTTTAGGCGCCATGACGTCAACCTGTCTACTCTGTTTCATCAATGCTACGCTTGCATTAGGATTGATTGTTGGTTTTATATGTTTCATTTATCTTAGTTTTTGTTTCTATCATCAACACTAAAAAGAGCCACCGAGGTGGAGGTGTCAAACAAAAGTAGACATTAATAAAACACTAGAAACCCTTATCCATTTTATATTGGGTAGGGGTTTTGTAATTTAAACAGTAAGCAGGTCTTTCAAAATTAAAATAATGTACATATTCTTCGATAAAATTTTCAAAGTTATCTACGGACCAGTATTGATAATCACACGCCATTTCTGCTTTAATCCACCCATTTAATGATTCGATAATTGGATTATCTGTAGGTGTTCCAGCTCGCGACATAGATCTAATTATGTTATAATTTTCATGCGCTTTAGCGAAAGCTTTAGAGTGGTAGACAGCTCCTTGATCTGTGTGAAGAATCGTGGGAGCTGTTTTTTTATTATCCTTAAGTAGCAAGGAGATCCTCGAGACACTTGTAGTAAGGCTTAGGATCACCAGTTGTACGCGATAATGCAGAACTTATAATTTCATTGTTGAAGGTATCAACCATGAAAGTCCATTTATTATTTAATCCACCTTTGGGTCTTCCCATCATTAATACCTCCGTTTTATCTTTGATTTTATTATTACACAAAAAAAGTAGACAAGTCTTTTTTACTTGTCTACTTTTAGTTTACTACTCCACCGAGGTGGCTCTTTTTAATTTAAGCTTTTATGAGGCCCAAGAATATGAATTTCAAATTCATGATCATGTGCATCAATTTCAAGGATGCTGTTATCTTCCACATCCTTTTCAATAAGAAGGTATGCAATTTTGGTTTCAATTTCACGTTGTATAAAACGCTTCATTGGTCGTGCACCATAGGTTACATCGCTACCTTCCGCAACAATTAAATCAATTGCCTTGTCTGTAACACTTAATTTAAGGTTACGTCTTCCAATACGGACCGCAAGCTCATCAATGAACTTACGAGCAACATCATGAAGCACCGCATCGTTTAGGGCATTAAAGACAATGATTTCATCAATACGATTGATAAACTCAGGTTTAAAATGTGCTTGGACCGCTTGCATGTATTGTTTGTCTCTACTTGCTTGATCCGATTCAAAAGCAAACTGACTTCCAAGATTCGAGGTCATAATGATGATTGTATTTTTAAAATCAACCATTACCCCTTTACTATCCGTAATGTGTCCATCGTCAAGAATTTGAAGGAGTACATTAAACACATCCGGATGTGCTTTTTCAATCTCATCCAAAAGCACGATTGAATACGGATGACGACGTACTTGTTCCGTCAATTGGCCACCTTGTTCGTAACCAACATATCCAGGAGGGGCACCGATAAGTCTTGATACGCTGTGTTTTTCCATATACTCGCTCATATCGATACGAATAATTCGGTTTTTATCGTCGAAAAGCTGTTGGGCTAAAACACGAGCAACTTCTGTCTTCCCAACACCTGTTGGACCCAAGAACATAAATGAACCTAAAGGTCTATTCTCATCTTGTATTTGTGCCTTCGAGCGAAGAATTGCATCTGTAACTGTTTGAAGGGCTTCATCTTGTCCTTTAACATACATTTCCAACTCATGTTTAAGGTTCAAGAGTTTTTCACGCTCGGAAGCTACAAGTTTTGTGATATCAATTTGCGTCCAACGCGATACGATTTCAGCAATCAACGCTTCATCAACTACTTCTTGAATCATGCTTCCAGAATTTTCGTTATCATTGCTTTCTTGAATTTGACTTTCAAGGGCAGGAATGGTTTCGTATTGTAGACGTGCAGCTTCTTCATAACGCGCTTCATTTTGTGCTTTCTCAAAGTCTAAACGTGCACGTTCTAAAGCCTCTTTCGCATCTTTAACCCCATCAACTTGTGCTTTTTCTTTTTCCCATCGTGCATAAAGATCTTGATAGGTCTCTTTGAGGTTGCTGAGTTCTTCTACAATCTCATCACGACGTTCAAGCGTCCTCGCATCAGTTTCTTTTTTTAGGGCAGCTTCTTCAATTTCAAGTTGGCGTATTTTCCGTGTTAATTCATCCAATTCTTCTGGCATCGATTCCATTTCGACGCGAATGGAAGCACATGCTTCATCAATCAAGTCGATGGCTTTATCCGGCAAGAAGCGATCTGTAATATATCGATCCGATAATTTCGCAGCCGCTACAATGGATTCATCCAAAATTTTAACACCATGATGCGATTCAAAGCGATCTTTAAGACCTCTTAATATGGAAATGGTGTCATCTACTGAAGGTTCATTTACAGATACACGTTGGAAACGACGTTCAAGTGCGGCATCCTTTTCAATGTGTTGGCGGTACTCATTATACGTTGTCGCACCAATTAGGTGGAGTTCACCACGGGCTAACATCGGTTTTAATAAGTTTGCGGCATCCATAGATCCTTCTGTTTTACCTGCACCTACAAGATTATGAATTTCATCAATAAATAGAATGATGTTTCCATCTGCTTGTTCTACTTCTTCGAGAACCGCCTTCAATCGCTCCTCAAATTCACCGCGGTATTTTGCGCCGGCAATCAAAGAGCCCATATCCAACTCGATGAGTTGTTTGTTTTTCAAGCTAAAAGGCACATCACCACGCATAATACGCCATGCAAGTCCTTCAGCAATCGCAGTCTTACCAACACCCGGTTCTCCAATTAGAATTGGGTTGTTTTTGGTTTTACGTGATAGAATTTGGATTACTCTTCGAATCTCATCATCACGCCCGATAATAGGGTCAATCTTACCATCACGAACATCCTTCACCAAATCACGTCCGTATTTTAACAAGGCATCAATTTGATTTTCAGCTTGGGGTGAATCCATGACTCTTCCGGACCGATGACTGAGAATTGAAGCCTCGATTGTGCGGGTATCTACAAGATTACGATATGCACTTACAGCTTCCAAAATTCCCAGAAAAAGGGCAAATAGGGAAATATAGGTATCCCCTTGTTTCGTTGACCATGCTTGAGCTTTCGCAAAAACATCTGTGATTTCTTGGTCCATAGTCAATTGCGCACCTTGCACCTTTGGAAGTTTATCCAACCGTTCATCGGCAGATTGAAGAAGTTCCGACTTATTCGTTCCTGTCTCTTCCAAAATTAAATCGAGATCACCTGAATTCAAAAGTGCTTTCATCAAGTGGGCTGACGACACGGCACTGTGTTGCATTTGTGTCGCATAGTTCACAGCTTCCATTAAAGCTGCTTGAGCTTTTTCAGTTAAATTTTCGTAGTTCATGCAATTCACCTCCATTTTAGCAATTAACTACTTAGAGTGCTAATATTTAATTTAAAGAAAAGTGACGTGTGTCACTTGAACGCTTTTTTAAAGCGGTCAAAGACACTATCACCTTTTACTTCTGTTTCTTTTAACGCTTCTAAATGTTCACGTTGTTGACGTGATAATTTAGTTGGAACTTCTAATTTAACTTCAACATATTGGTCTCCCATACGTCCTGATCGAAGGTCTTTAACCCCTTTTTCACGAAGTCTAAATTTAGTATTAGGTTGTGTACCTGCAGGTATTGTTAATTTAACATCACCATGCACAGTTGGTACTTCAATCTCCGTACCCAATGTGGCATCGATTACTGATAAAGGAATGTTAATATAGATGTCATTCCCCTCACGTCTGAAGTGCTTATGTGTTCCAACTACAATCTCGATAAAGAGATCGCCGTTTGGTCCACCATTGGCGCCGCGCTCACCCTTACCAGAAACACGTAATTGTTGTCCGGTAACGATGCCCGCAGGAATTTTAATATCCACTTCGACACGCTTTGTATTATATCCTTTACCATGACACTCGCCACATCGTTTTGTAATTGTTTTACCAGTACCACCACAGTCTGGACATGTTGCTTGAGATTGGAACACACCAAAAGGTGTACGTTGTTGCGTTACCGTTTGCCCCGTTCCACCACAACGTGAACATGTCTTGATATCATCTTTGCTGTGTGCACCCGAACCATGACACGATGTACATTCTTCATCGACATTTAAAGTCACGGATTTGTTGGCACCAAACACAGCCTCCATAAAGTCAATTCGCATACTCATAAAGCGATCTTGACCCTTCATAGGTCCATTAGGATTACGACGTTGGCCTCCGCCTCCGCCGCCGAAGAATGAACTAAAGATATCACCGAAATCATCAAATCCACCGCTAAAGCCGCCTCCAAACCCGCCGGCTCCTTGATCAAAGGCAGCATGGCCAAACTGATCATAGTTCGCACGTTTTTGAGAATCACTAAGGACTTCATAGGCTTCTTGGACTTCTTTAAATTTAGCTTCAGCACCATCCTCTTTGTTAATATCAGGATGGTACTTCTTCGCTAACTGGCGATAGGCTTTCTTAATTTCTGCATCTGTGGCAGATTTACTTACTCCAAGTATTTCATAAAAATCTCTTTTATCTGCCATATCTACCTCCGAAAGTTTTTAAACTAGTTTTTTTCTTCAAATTCAGCGTCAACAACTGTTTCATCACTTGACGAAGCATCTGCTTCAGCTTGACCTGCTTGTTGTTCATACATTGCTTGTGACATTGCTTGAGCTGCTTGTTCTAATTGATCAAGTTTTCTTTTAATGTTTCAAAATCATTGTTATCCATTGCTGTTTGCAATTCATCACGTAATTTTGTAACTTCTTCTTTTTGAGCATCATCCACAGGTGAATCTTCACTTGCTAAGGACTCATCAATTTGATGAATGAATTGTTCTGCACGGTTTTTAAGCTCTGCTTCTTCTTTTAATCGTAAATCTTCGGAAGCATTTTCTTCAGCTTCTCGAACCATGCGTTCGATTTCTTCATCACTTAATCCTGAGCTGTTTGAAATTGTAATGGATTGTTTTTTGTTTGTTCCCTTATCCATTGCTGAAACGTTTACGATACCATTTACGTCAATATCGAATGTAACTTCAATTTGAGGAATACCTCGTTTTGCAGGAGCAATACCATCTAATTTAAATAAACCAAGTGATTTATTGTCTTTAGCCATTGGACGTTCCCCTTGTAAGACGTTAATGTCTACAGCGGGTTGATTATCTGCTGCTGTTGAGAATACTTGTGATTTTGATGTTGGGATTGTTGTATTACGTTCAATAAGAACGGTCATCACACCACCCATTGTTTCAATACCTAATGATAATGGTGTAACGTCAAGAAGTAACACATCTTTAACATCTCCTGAAATAACACCACCTTGAATTGCGGCACCCATTGCAACAACTTCATCAGGGTTAACAGATTTATTTGGTTCTTTTCCTAATTCATTTTTAACAGCTTCAACCACAGCTGGAATACGTGTTGATCCACCAACAAGCAATACTTGATGAATATCATTTTTAGTAAGTCCAGCATCTTTTAGTGCTTGACGAACTGGAACCATTGTACGTTCAACAAGGCTCTTTGTCATTTCTTCAAACTTAGCACGTGATAATGTTGTTTCCAAGTGTAATGGACCATTTTCGCCTGCTGAGATAAATGGTAATGAAATTGAAGCATTTACAGTTGAAGATAAATCTTTCTTCGCTTTTTCTGCTGCTTCTTTTAGACGTTGCATAGCCATTTTGTCGGATGATAAATCAATACCATTTTCTTTTTTGAAAATATCGACTAAATAATCAACAACGATGTGGTCAAAGTCATCTCCACCTAATTTGTTATCTCCAGCAGTTGATAATACTTCAAATGTACCATCTGCTAATTCAAGAATGGAAACGTCGAAGGTACCACCACCAAGGTCAAATACTAATACTTTTTCTTCATCTTTATCTGTTTTATCGATTCCAAATGCAAGCGCAGCCGCAGTTGGTTCGTTAATAATACGTTCTACTTCTAAACCTGCAATCTTCCCAGCATCTTTTGTTGCTTGACGTTGTGCGTCATTAAAGTATGCAGGTACGGTAATTACAGCCTTTGTAACTTTTTCACCAAGATAATCTTCTGCATAGCTCTTCATATAGCCTAAGATCATTGCTGAGATTTCTTCTGGTGTATACTCTTTTCCTTCAAGTGTAACTTTTTCGCCTGTACCAATTAAACGTTTAACTGATACTGCGGAGTTAGGGTTTGTTACAACTTGACGTTTCGCTGCATCCCCAACAATACGCTCACCATTTTTAAAGCTGACTACAGAAGGTGTTGTACGATTTCCTTCTGGGTTTGTAATTACTTTTGCTTCTCCACCGTCCATTACGGAAACAGCTGAGTTTGTTGTTCCTAAATCAATACCAATAACTTTACTCATAATATATATATCCTCCTATTGACTCACTTTTACAAGACTCGCACGTAGAATGCGATCTTTTAACATATATCCTTTTTGGAATTCTTCAATAACTATATTGGATTCAACACCTTCTTTTTCCCCTGTCATCATTGCTTGATGAATATTTGGATCAAAGGGTTGGTTCAATGCATTAATCGGTTCAACACCTTCTGCTTTAAGCGATGCCATTAACTGATCGTAAATCATTTGTACACCATCTCGTAAAGCCTCATCAGTTGTTTCTTGTTTTAATGCACGTTCCAAATTATCTAACACAGGCAACACATCTGCTGCAAATCCTTGAATACGGTATTTACGCAGTTGATCATGCTCGCGTTGCAGACGTTTTTTTAAATTTTCTGTATCTGCTAACATTTTAAAATAGTCGTTTTTTAACGTTTCAATTTCTTTTCGTAAGGCTTCATTCTCATCAATTGCTTCATCATTTTCAGAAGTATCATTTACTGAGTCTGAAGTTTCAATTTCTTCGCTGTTTGTTGATTCAAGTACTGTTTCATCTTGAACTTCTTCATGCAATTCTTCAGCGGTTTTATTCGTCTTGCTCATCATTGCCACCTTTCCCATACACCGTTTCGATCATCTCCGAAACATAATCCATCAACGAGACAACGCGACTGTATTCCATTCGACTTGGTCCCACAATCATCAACTTATGCTCATGATTATCGAGTAAATTAAACGAACTGGATACAACGGCCATATCATCAACCCAAACAATTTCACTTTGATCGCCTTTTTTAAGACTCAAGTGATTTTGTCCTGTGGATAAGTTACGCCACATTTCACTGTTTTCGAGCATATCCATCATTTCACGAAGTTTCTCTATGTTTGAGAATTCTGGCTGGTATAACATATTTCGTTCACCGCTTAAATAGACTTCGTCTTGAGCAAATTTAATAAATGCTCCTACAAACGCTTCAAAGAGTACCTCATATTTTTCAATTCGTCTTGATAAAATTGGTCTTAAACTTTCCATCTTATCAACAACTTCTGAAAGTGCTGTACCTTTTAATCGTTCATTTAATATTGAAGTACACGCCTCAAGGTCATTCACATCGACTTTACTATCAAAATTAAAAATTCGATGCTCTGCATGCCCTGACTCTGTAACGAACACGGCCATTGCATTAAATTCGCTCAATGGAATTAATTGAACACTTTTCAGTGTTTCATTCATCGCACTGGGACCTAATACAACCGTGGTTAGATTCGTCATCTGTGATAAAATATCACAGCTTTGTCGAATCGCTTCATCAATACCGAGTCGTCGATCGGAGAAAATTTGAGCAATCGCGGTTTCAATCCCGTAATTCTCTTCTTCATCCATGAGGTGTTCTACATAGAATCGATACCCTTTTGTTGAAGGAATGCGTCCACTGGACGTATGTGTCTTTTCCAGTAGTCCTATTTTTTCTAAATCTGACATCTCATTTCGTATTGTCGCAGACGAGTATGATAAGTTATATTTATCGATTAACGTCTTCGAACCCACTGGTTCAGCAGTGTTAATAAACTCTTTAACAATCGCCTTAAATATCTCTATTTTGCGTGGCGTCAACATATTATTCTCGCCTCCTAAACACTCTATTCTTTGTGTCTAGTATTATTCTACACCACGAGTTTAGCACTGTCAACCTTTAAGTGCTAAAAAAATAAAAAAGGACCTAATTGTCCTTTTTGTAGTATCGTACTTTACTTATACCATACTCCTTAACGCAGTCTAGATAAAACCCGTCAATCACATCCGGCAAATCATAGTTCTTATCCGTCTCACAAATTATTAAGCCATCCTCTGCAACCAAACTACGCTTAATAATGATTTTGATAATTTCAAGGGTATGTTCGTATCGATATGGAGGGTCAAGGAAAACAAACTCGAAAAATCCAGATACCGTCTCCAATAATTTCATTGAGTCGCCTTTTTTAAGTTGGACACATCCTTCAAGATCAAAAGTCTTGATGTTATCTCGAATAACGTTATAAGCACGCACATCTTTCTCAAAAACAACTGCATGTTCGATGCCTCGACTGATTGATTCAAGAGCCATAGCTCCCGATCCCCCAAAGACATCTAACATTTTTCCTTCATTAAAAAATGGCCCAATCCGATTAAAAATTGCTGCGCGAACTTTATCGGTCGTCGGGCGCGTTGTATCTCCCTTTAACGTCTTAATTGGTCGCGAACCAAATGTTCCTGCTACAACTCTCATTACACTACCTCTGTTAAGCGTTTCAAATTCTCTTTGCGTTTCATTTCTTCTTGTTTTATGCGTAATTGATCTTTACGTTTGATATTAATAATTCCCATTTCATAACGTGAAATGACATTTTGTGTTAACCCGATCGCCAACATAATCGCCATACGACTGGATCCCCCTTTAGAGATAAACAGAAGTGGTACTCCAGTTAACGGAATCAACGCGGTAATACCTCCGATATTAAAGATAAAGTGAATCATAATATAAGCAACAGTACCCATTAAGATAACTTTATCCGATTCTTGTTTCACTTTGAACGAATACTTAACGAGTTGATACAACATCGTACCATATCCAATTACAATAATTGAGAATCCAATCATGCCTAATTCTTCGATTGTGACAGCGAGAATAAAGTCAGTATGCGCTTCAGGAAGATACCCATATTTGATAAGACTATTTCCATAACCCATCCCAAACATTCCACCTTTAAACATTGCAACCATTCCATTAAAGATTTGGTAGCCACTACCATAGCGGTCCAAGAATGGATTTGAGGACGTTTTAAAACGACCAATCATATAAGGTGGGATATTTAATTTTTCAATAAGACTAATACCAAATGAGGAATCTAAAAAGATCAGTCCAACAATTCCCACACCTGCTAGGATGAACATCCACTTTTGTAATCGCGTTAGTTTATCATGAGATGGAATTAATACACAGATATAAGCAATTCCAAGAATAACAACCGCCGACCCAAGGTCATGCTGTGCTTTCACAACAAAAAGGAAAATCGCAAGAATAATAAAGAACGGCTTCTTTACTAAATCAAATGTGCTTGCCTTCGTCCGTTTATTTCGATCTGCGAGAAACGTCGCAATGGTTAAAATTCCGAAAATCTTTGCAAACTCACTGGGCTGAATGGTCATAATTTTAAGATTAAT
This sequence comes from Erysipelothrix piscisicarius, assembly GCF_003931795.1. Classification (NCBI taxonomy): domain Bacteria; kingdom Bacillati; phylum Bacillota; class Erysipelotrichia; order Erysipelotrichales; family Erysipelotrichaceae; genus Erysipelothrix; species Erysipelothrix piscisicarius. Next base: position 1,397,051 of record NZ_CP034234.1, read on the forward strand.
CCAAGCTTTTGCACCATTAATGGCCGGGAAAACGAGCGTAATCCCCAAAAGACCCACCATTAAGAGTAATATTTTGGCGTAATTCTTTCGAAAATAATTAAGCGAAAATCGCCGCGCAACCATAACCATCATAATATAGGATACAATTACAAAAACAAGCTCCTTAACTGCGACTAAGACTAATGACTTGGCTGTACTTCCTGATGTCATACTTCCGGAGATAACCATAAGGACCCCAAAGATATTTAATATTAACGCTGCTGCATGAATTGGGCGGTTATAGCCCATTGGCATTTTAAGTGATATTTTTCTTTTGTTCATGGCTTTATTCTATCATAGATATAATGAAAAATAAGCGAAAGCCTTTCAAAAGAGTAAAATACGATAAACTATGCTTAAAGAGTTTGAATAGACCCACATATAATTCATACTTAAATATTATAATATATGTAGTGTATATTATTTATTTTTATCATGGAATAGAGGAATTTTAAATGCACGATATAAATATGGACACAATTGTCCTAGATCCAAACCCAGTTCTGCGTCAAAAATGCGAACCGGTGTCTTTTCCTTTTTCGGAAGAAGACCGTAATACACTTGAAAACATGTTGCAATATGTTCGTGATTCAAGGGATCCTGAACTTGCTGAAAAGTATAATTTGCAACCAGCAAATGGCATTGCCGCACCTCAAATTGGTGTTGCGAAACAAATGACAGCCCTTGTTGTTGATCTTGAAGATAAGCATGGCAATGTCAAAACCGTTGAATATGCCTTAGTGAATCCTAAGATTGTTTCTCACTCAGTAAAACAATGTGCGCTCAGTTATGGTGAAGGGTGCTTATCCATTCGGAAAGATTATCCTGGCCTCGTACGTCGTAGTCAACGCATCAAAGTTTTAGCGTACGATATGATTACAGACCAACGTATTGAGATTGTCGCAAAAGACATCTTAGCAATTGTTTTACAACATGAAATTGATCATTTAAATGGTGTGCTTTTTTACGATCACATTGATTCAAAGGACCCATGGATGGCTGAAAAAGGACTTAAAATCATAGAATAGGAGATTATATGGACGAAAAAAATATGAAATTAAGAAAAACCGATACCCTAGTCTATGCTTTAGGTGGCTTGGGCGAAGTCGGTAAAAATATGTACTGTATTGAACATGATGATGAAATTATCATTATTGATTGTGGGGTAATGTTCCCCGAAGAAAACTTATTGGGTGTTGATTATGTCATTCAAGACTATGCTCACTTAATTCGCAATCAAAAGAAAGTCAAAGCGCTTGTGATTACACACGGCCATGAAGACCACATCGGTGGAATTCCTTTCTTACTCCAAAAAGTTAATGTTCCTCAAATCTATGCACCTCAATTTGCGAAAGCACAAATTGAGCGCAAGCTTGAAGAACGTAAAATACGAACAAAACATAAGATTCAAGAAATTGATTCAAAATCTACCATTAAAACAAAACATTTTGTTATTGGATTCTTTAATGTCGTTCACTCAATCCCAGATGCTCTTGGTGTTCTTGTAAATACGCCAAATGGTCGTATTGTTTCAACTGGCGATTTCAAATTTGATTTAACACCGGTTGGAAATAATCCTGATTACCAAATCATGTCATATATGGGCGAGATTGGTGTGACCTTATTGATGAGTGACTCAACTAATGCGGAAGTTAGCGGATTTTCCATCAGTGAAAAAGAAGTTGGTCGCGAAATTAAACGCATTTTCAATAAAACGGAAGGACGCATCATTATCGCAACGTTTGCCTCAAATGTTTATCGCGTTCAACAAATTATTGAAGCAGCTATTGCGGATGGCCGCAAAATTGCAATCTTTGGTCGTTCCATGGATAACGTTGTAAATATTGCTCGTAAACTTGGACATATCGATGCTGCTGATAAACATTTCGTTAATGCGCATCAATTAAACAAATTACCTGCAGATCAAGCCTGTATTATTTGTACAGGAAGCCAAGGTGAACCACTCGCTGCTCTAAGCCGTATTGCGAATGGAACACACCGTCAAATCAGCATTATGCCTGGCGATACTGTTGTATTTTCTTCAAGCCCAATTCCTGGAAATGCTACCAGTGTTTCCCATGTTGTAAACCAATTGACACGTGCAGGGGCAAATGTTCTCACGAACTCACCTCTAAATTCAATTCATACAACAGGTCATGCTTCAAAGAAGAACAAACACTGATGCTTCAATTAATCAAACCAAAATTCTTTATGCCAATGCACGGTGAATACAAGATGCTAAAAGCACACCGTCAAACAGCAATCGAAACGGGTGTTGATCCAGATAACATCTTTATTTGTTCAAATGGTGATGTCGTTGCCCTTCGTGACGGTGTTGCGTTTATGAGCGATACACGTATTCAAGCAGACGATATTTATGTTGATGGCAATGATTCCAGCGGTTTATCCACAGCTGTTCTTAAAGATCGTAAGATTTTATCCGACAGCGGTCTTGTTTCAGTCGTTGTTACCATCGATTCACGTCAAAATAAAATTTTATGTAAACCAACGATTGTGACACGTGGATTTGTATTTATTAAAGAAAATCAAACATTACTCAAAGAAGCTGAGCTTGTTGTCTATGAAGCGTTAAAAAAACGCATGACAAAAAAAGTTACCTTCGGGGAAATCAAAAACACAATCCGTGGTTCGCTTGAGCCATTCTTATACAAACATACACAACGTAACCCACTTGTTATTCCTGTAATCTTAAATCAAAAAACAGCAATGGCACCGGTTAAAGGTGAATCAAAAAAAGAAAACACGACTCAAGAAGCGAAACCTGTAAAAAAACAGAAAAAAAATAACAACAAACCCAATCACGAACCGAAACAACAAAAGGATGCTAAAAAACCAAAATCACCAAAAGTACCAAAACCTCAACAACCGCGTAAAGCATGAGTAAAAAAAAGTTAGCGGTTTTACTGGGGTTAATCGCAATTACGTCATCTCTAATCTATTTAGAAATGACACATTTTGCACCCCAGCGTGTTAAGTTGCGTATTGAAATGGTGGAATCAACACGCATTCCTGCATCCTTTAACAATCTTTCGATTGGATTTTTATCCGATGTGTACAGTCATGATGATAATCTCGATAAGGCCTTAAAAGAACTTGATTCGTTTAAGCCAGATATGATTATTTTTGGTGGTAATCTATTTAAAGCAGCACCGTCAGAAAAAGAACAAACTGAAATGATTGAAAAACTAAGTAAGTTGAATGCGAAACTTGGTAAGTATGCGGTATTGGGTGAAAATGATATCCGTAAAGCAAACGAAGTAACACAGGCTGTGTTAACGAAAAGTGGATTCAAACTTATTTCAAATACTAAAATTGATGTTCATAACTTTACCAATGAATCGATTCAACTCGTTGGAATCGATGCAAACAATGACATCAACAAAGAAACTGAGTTCCCTTACCCTTCAACATCCGAAGACATCTTCAACATTACCATTGCCAATAATCCGGATAATATTAAAGAGTTCGATGATACTGAAGTCGATCTGATGCTCTCTGGAAAAACCATGGGTGGTTACATTCGTTTACCACTCATTGGATCGATTACCGAGTCCTCAGATTATATTAATAAACGTCAAACGGTTGATGAAACAACCCTCATCATCTCTTCAGGAATTGGTTTAAAAGAACCTGAAATGCGCCTTTTATCAAATCCTGATGTAATGATTGTTATTTTAAAAAGCCCAGAAGCATAGGGCTTTTTTTTTGGAGGTATTATGAATCATAAAGAACAATCTCATAAATGGATGCAACAATTCCTCAACAATGACGCTGTTGTTGTTGATATGACCTGTGGTAATGGCTATGATACACAATTTCTTGCGTCACAAGCAGGTCATGTATATGCAATTGATATTCAAGAAGAAGCGATCGAAAGTGCAAAAAAACTGAATCAAGGATCCACGAATATAACCTATATTCATTCCGATCACAGTCGTGTCAATTTCAAAGAAAAAGCACCCTTTACAGGTGCTATCTACAATCTTGGATACTTGCCTCGAAGCGATAAGTCGATCATCACAACATCACATACGACGGTCGCTTCCCTCAAAATTATTATACCTTTGCTGACTGATTTTTTAGTTATCGCTTGTTATTTAAAACATGAAGGCGGTTATGAAGAGTATGTGGCTGTTCGTGATTATATCGTCTCAACCCACTTGCCTTATGAGACCTTAGAATATGAAACACCGCTTAGTCCCATTACATTTCTTGTTGATCTAAGAAATAACGCATCATAACCCGCTCTCGTGCATGAACCAGCTCATTAACCCCTTCTTGAGGCTGATTGAGTGTTTCAAGCCACATTTCAGGGAAACACCAAATAACATCGTCAAATAACTGTTCTTCAAGACGCGTTCGAGCTGAATGCGTCATTTTTGTAATGTAACAGACAAAATAATTATGCACCGTTGTGCGATTTAATAAATTATAGACGTCCACAATACTTGCGAGATATGAAATTGAATCAACTTCATATCCCAGTTCCTCATGAATTTCGCGATGAACCGCTTGAACCATCGACTCACCAACTTCAATGCCACCACCGGGTGATTCGTAGTGATTTCGTTTACCAAATAAATCCTGGCCTTTAATCAAAATCATCGCACACTGTCCCAATTCATTCATGACAAAACAACGAACGGTATTACGAACATGACAGATATTAGCCTCTTTAAATTGATCATCCTCGAGATATTTAACGATCATTTGAAACCTCCTTGTAATAGAAAAAGACGCTGCGCCTTTCAATGAAGTTGTTGAATCACACAAATATCTTGGGGGTAAAGAATATTTGGTGTCCAACCGGTCATCACTGACCATGTAGAATAATACGCTCTTGGTCATTTATTGTCAAGGATATAACCAAAATTAAATTTTATTAAGATTTACTTTGATAACAAAGTAACAAGTATCGAGTAACGTAACGAAAGAGGTTTCCCCTCTCTTCAATTAATCATTATGACGTCGTTTTAATGCAATTACCAACCCTAATAGAATAATGCCATTGTAAAGGTTAGCATTTGAAACTCCTGTTTTAGGAAGTGTCGAAGTCGCGGTGACTTCATTATTTTCCAGTTTGGAAGTGCCATCTACGGAGTCCACTTGGTTTGTATCTTGCTCCGGTTTCACTTCTGGTTTTTCCTCCGGTTTCACTTCTGGCTTCTCTTCTGGCTTTTCCTCTGGTTCTTGAGGTTCTACCACTACATCTTTCAGTTCAAGTGAATTCCTTGCATTTTCGAGATTTTCCACCGCCTGATTCAACTCTTCTGGTGAAACAGGTTTGGGTATTGCAATGCTTCTAAATTGACGCCCTTGAATTCGATTCAAGATTGCATTTGCCTCTTGAAGTGCATTTTCAAATTTTGAGAAACTTGCTTCAGTATACTTTGATTCATCAAGATTGCGCGCCTCTTCGATTTGTTGTTCCAATCGCTGAATCAATGCTTCATCAAGCTTAATTGGTTTTAAGTTTAAGATTGCATCTTGAAGTTTATCCACAAGTGCATCAATCTCATCTTGGGGGAGATCATGGTTCCCACGCATTGCTTTCACAGTTTCAATGGATTCATGCAGGGCTTTAAAGGATGACGCGTCATAACGGTTTGACTCAAGTTCATCAAGGACTTCCATGAGTTCATCAACGGCTTCCCAATCTTGAGGGTTATCAATTCGCTCAAGCAGTGACAAGGCGTGTTTTAAGTTTTCAGCTGCATCGTCAATATCTTGTTGCGTTGATAATTCTAATGCCGCAATCGTACGCGCGTGTTTATGTGCATCATGAAGACGAATGAGGCTGGATTCTGTATAGAGATTTAGATCAACTGCATCCGCTTCTTGAATCAATTCCTCGAGGTATTCTGTATTGCGGATACGTTTTAAGCCATCCATGGCCTCCTGTAGCGTTTGTACCAATGCATCTATCGCCTCTTGACTGTCTACATCATTTCGTGATGCTTTAACATGTTCCAGCACATCTTTAAGTGTAGCGATGCTCGCGTCTGTGTAAAGCTTGATATCAATGGATGCTGCTTCTTCAATGAGAGCATCAAGTGCTTTTGTGTCTAATTTTAACACGAGCTGTTCCAGTGCTTCATGGAGTCGTTCATGCATTGACTCATAGTCTTTTTCGGTTCCTTCATTACCTGAAACCAACGCTTTAGCTTCTTCGTAGACCGCATCAAGTTTAGCTAAAGAGTCTTCCGTATAGACACTTCGATTCATCGCTTCGATTTCATGCAGACGTTCTTGAAGTTTCACATACTCAATATTTTGAATTTTTTCGAGTTGTTTAATTGCATCAGTCAACGTGGTAACCATCATTTGATAATCGCTTTCTTGGCTACTTTCTTGATCAATCAGTGATTGTGCTTCATTGATCACGGCATCCACAAGCTGAAGGGATGCTTCAGTATAGATTTTACGATCAAGCGCTTGATATGCTTTGAGCTGTGTAACCAGTTCTTGATATGATTTCGATTGAACCAGTGTGATAAGGACTTCATCAAGAGCCACATCACCTTTCACATCAAAAGCATACTCACGGACATTATCCGGATATCCTTTCGGTAATGATTTGAGTGTCAGTGTGTATTGTCCCAGTAGCAATTCCGTTTGTAGATGATCTGCACCACTTATCCCCTCAAATACCGTTTCACCAACACTATTTTTAATCATAAACGGTACTGTCACAGCTGCCCCTACATCACTTGTAATGTGAATTGAGGTCAAGGCCTTGGTTTCAGTTGGAATCTCAAAGGCAATACTGTTTTTAAAACTCTCCTCTGAAAAATCGGGTTGAATGATGTAATAAATTAAACCATCGTATTCCTTAAAATTAAATTCTTTAAGTGCAACCGTTCCTTTTTTCTCATTTCGAATAGATTGAACCGGTTTTGTATCCTCAAGTTTGCGGTAGAGATGAATCGTTGTTTTTTCAGGAACATGTTTAAATGTTAAGGATCCAATCCCATTTGATTGTGGTTTTGCTTCTACTTGACTAAGCAGTAGATTATTCGGTTTTGGGAAGGAATCTGTTTCAAACATCTGCCATTCATAAATTCGAACGGCTTGCCATGGCGATGATCCCGCTAAGTCGATTTTTAATTTCCATTCCTGAGCCGTAATCGGTTGATCCAACAAGACATCCGTCACCGCTTCACGATTGTTTCGTATTTCTTTTGCTAGGACCCAATTTCCCTGTTCATTTTTATAATGTAGCGAGAAGTTAATCGTATTGATGTCTTTCGCTTCACCTCCATACTCAGCATGTTCAACACGCCAACGTTTAATCGTGCGTGCAGCATCAAGTTTAATATCCATATAACCGCTGCTCTTAGGTGATGACGCCCATTTACTGTTTCCTTGTGCGGTTCCATCCAGTGCTTTTGACGCTGGTTCCGCATCGTTTTGGTGACTGACACCAGTAACTTCCGCATTTAATGCTACATTGACCGGAACTTCCATCTCAACCACTTCACTTCGGTTTAAATCGACACCCCAATCAAAACGACCTACACTTGGTTCACCACGATACCCCTCTTTATTAATTGTTTTAATTTGAATGGTTGTATGATTGTCTTCAAATGCATTCCCATCACTTCGGGTGATCTTATCCGCATAGAAATGGTTATTTGTACTGGTTCCTAATAATACGGGTACACCGTCATTATTAACTTGATAGACTTCATAGTACTTGGCCCCCTCTACCGTGTCCCATGTCGCTCTAAATTGGCCCATACGTGCATCCGAAAGTAATTGTTCTGTAACAACAATATTGGATGGACCTGCTAGAAGCGGTGCGGTGTTTGTATAGACCTGAATTTGACCGAGATTCACTTTAATCGGTCCCGTTTGATTAGCTCCAACGTTTAAACTTAATGCATACATAACAGAACCACTATAATCCGCTAAGTCAATCGTATGGCGTACCCATCCGTTTTCATCGGATGCAAGCGTAAAATGTGTTGCATTATGGTCTTTATAGTTTTCATCAAAAGATACCCCTAATTTTAATGATGTATTCGGAGTTGTTTTGGTAACGATATCAATTTTTGTCGTATCGGTTACATTTAATTTGGTACTATATAACATCACTTCATTGGCGTCCCCTGCTTTAAAATCACCTTCTATTTTTAAAGAATTGCCGCTATTATACGCATCATCAAAATCGTAAGCAATGGCGGCACGTGGCGCACCTTCTTTGAGATCTTTAACCCAGAATCGCCATGTTGGCATAATATCTTGAATTGCGCGATTATGCCATGCGCCTTCACGGGCTAAAACACCATCTGCAAACCATTTACGTCCGTGACCAGAATTAAAACTTGTTTGGAATTCAGTTCCGGTAATTACAGATTTATCCACTACATAACGTGACATCCCCTTCCAATTTTGGGAATCATCCGCTAAAGTTGGATCGCCTTGTGGACCTGTATATAAGATGTTTTCTTGGTTATGGAAATCTTCAGGATCTTTCGCAAGCCCCATGGTTGAGTTGGATGCATACAATGCAATGGATGATAAAATACGTTTATCCGTACCAATTAAAGTCCGTGCATCAATATTTGTTTTATGTGAACGTTGTTGGATTTCAAAACCGGTATAAGCCGCAAAAGGATCACGACCGATTGATTTTAAGTAGTCTGAAGTTCCTTGCACACGACCTTGCCAGTTATAGTTAATAAAGAATTCATCCACACCAAAGTCATTATCGTGATCAACCGGTTTCATCCATAAATCATTATATTGATTGATGGCATTTTGATGACTCACGTTCCCATTATTTGCCATAGCATCATCCCACGAGATATTTATTGGGTAACCCATATCTCTTGACTTTTGACGCATATAACGCAACATTGCATTCAATTGATTTGCTACACGCTGGTTGGAACCATACGTCTCTTGGTTAAAGAAATAGCCATCAAAGCCAAAATATTGAGCAATCTCAATCATCTTATCAGCTGCTGGGAATGAACCGTCAGGATTTTGTTGGACCATGGCTTCAAGTTCTTTTAGGGAGTCGGGTTGACCACTTCCCCAATGAAATCCTAACGTAGCATAAACCGGTACCCCATTTTTATGCGCCGCATCAACGATATCTGGTGAAGGCAACGCAAAAATCCCTTCATCCGTACCCGCCCAGTATATAAGGGAATCAATGTACTGCCAGTTATCAAATGCGTAAATATTAAAATCACTACCACCCGTTGATGGTGAGCTGTCATGATTTGCATTAATGATTGCCGCATTCGTGATCTTTGCATCGGGATGCGCAAGATCATTAATTTGATGCCCTTTAAAACGATTGGTATTTAACGGTATGGTTGATCGATTTAATGCAGCATCAGGATCAGTTTCTGGACTCCATTTCATCAATGTTTCAAGTCGAAATGCAGGTGATAACGGTTGAAGCGATAGACCCTCGTGATATGCTTCATTCACCTCATCCGTTCCATCCCCCGTTACAAGTGCGTGAGATGGGATTACAAAAAAAAGGTAATAGTAACGAAAAACTGGTGACAACCACAAGTGTTGTCTTGAGATAAGACTTAAATCTAGAATTTCTTTTCATAAATATCCCCTTTCAAGTGTGCATACGTTTCCGGAAAACGCTTACACTACTATGGTATTTTGAATCGAAGTTCTGAACAAGTCACAAATCATATGTTTTTGGGTATAAAAAAAAGACCTTAGGGTCTTTTAGTTTTTGGTTGATTGACGTGGTGTGTAAAGATAACTGAGTTCGATCTCTTTATCTTCAACCTCATCTTCATTGAGCATCTTGGTAAGAACACGCATTGCTACGGCACCAAGATCATACGATGGAATTGCGAAACTTGATAAACGAGGACGCACCATTGAGTTGTATTTCGTATCAATTAAGCATACAATTTCTAAATCTTCAGGAATATTCATATTACGTTCATGCGCTGCATTCATTGCGGAGATCGCTTGAGAATCACGGTTTGCAATTAAGAAATTGTAATCCATGGATTCAATATGGTCTAAGAAATAGTCATAGGAACGTCGATATTCTACAGGAATTTCAATATATCCGTCATCATCGATGCCTAATTCTTTATATGCACGTTGTACCCCAGAAACCATTTGGTTTGTAGTAAAATCATTTTTACGGTCTTGAATTACCGCAACACGATTTTTAGGATCCATTTGCATCTTTTGCATTGTCAGTTCATAAACTGCCTTTTCAATATCAACATAAACAGATGAAATTTGTTTATCAGACATTTTATTTCCGATAATTACGATTGGGAATTGATATTTATTCAATTCAGCCAATTCATTTTCCATAAGTTTATCATTATAGATAATTACACCATCCACACGAGATTTAATGATATCATCAATAACATCTTTAATATCCACAATACCTTCGGTCATTGTGTGGAGCATAATATTATATTTATAAATTTTTGCGACATCAATCAAACCATTGATGATTTGACCGGTATAGCCAAAACTTGCTTCAGGTACGAGTAACGCAATCGTCGTAGTTTTTTGTAAAGCAAGGCCTTGGGCAATAGCATTTGGTTTGTATCCTAATTTATCAATTGCAGTTTCTACTTTAACACGTGTCTCTTCACGAACAATTTCGAGACCATTGATTACACGTGATACAGTAGCGAGTGATACCCCTGCTTCTTTCGCTACATCATAAATCGTTACACGTTTCATACTTCTTCATCCTCTTTTACTTCATCTAATTTTTTATCGAGTTCACGAACTTGTTTTTCTGCCGCTTCCACAATATTTGAAGATTCAATCATGGATTCAGCATCTTTAGATACTTGATCCAGTTCTTCTTCTAACGTATCCAGGAAACTAAATGCGTCTTCTTCAAATTCTTGAGCTTTTGTTTCAACGGTTTCTTCAACAAAATCAGCAACTTTTTCTGCACCATCTTGAACTTTAACTTTAACGGTTTCAGCGCCTGCATGAACTTCTTTTGAGACTTTTTCAGCCTTAGCCTTTAATTCTTGTTCAGATACCCAATCCGTAACGTTTTTTGTGGTATCTTTGACAATTTGAGCGCCAGCATCAACAGCCTCTTTTGTTTTTTCTTTTACAATATCAGTGCTTTTAACAACACTTGGATGTTTTGAAAGATCATCCAATCCTTTTTGCATTTTCTTTAAACCCGATAGTGCCCCTACTTTTAAGCGGTCAAACGTTTCAGATTCTTCAACTTTTTGAAATGTAGTCTTTGCGGATTCAAAAATACCCGACGCAAGATTACCAAGATCATCAAAGAATTCATTGCGTTCTGGAGCTGCACGAAGCACTTCTAATGCGGAATCCACAATATCTTTATTCTTAACAAGTAAATGTTCTGCGCGTTCTTGAATAAGTTGACTATCCTTAAAGCTTGCAATAATTTCCAATGAACGGACATTCATATCATTAATGGTATTTAATGTTTTATCTCTAAACGTTAAAAGACGTTCTTGACCATTTTTAGTGGCAATAATTTCATTACTTTCACTATAAAAGTTATAAACAACATCATCAATTTGATAAACAAGTTCATTTAAAATTTCATCATATTTACTCATAAATTCCAAAATCCTCCTCTTTTTCATCTCCAGCTTTTTGAACATCCGAATTCTCTGGGTTTCGGCCATTTCGACGTTTATCGAAGAAATCTTTTGTCCAATTTACAATGGTATCCGAATGCTTGGCCCCATAACTTGCGACCGAGCTGACAGCACTAACGGCTGATTGATTGACTAAATCCACTGTATTTGTGACATTATTTAATGTATTTAAAGGTGCTTGAAGTTGATCCACTGAACTTTGTGTCGAGTCAATAACACCGTTTACACGGTCAATTGTTTTCGGCAAATCCCTCACAACAACATAAACACGATACAAAATCATTGCCAATATAATTAAACAAACTACACCCACAATTGGTGCAATTAAGATTGATACTTCACGTAAATTCTGAATTAATGCATCCATTCTATCACCTCTCTAATGTCATTATAACTGTATATGAAAAAGTTTTCAATCGTTGAAACGTATTTTCAATGCATCTTTTAAATCATAAATATCTTTGGAACTCATAAACACATAAACTGCTGGTCCAAAGGATTCAAGCAGGTCCAAATCTTGATCATTTAAATCAACAACATGACTGCCTTCTATGCGATCTTGAAGGTATGTAATATCAATATCAATTCCTTCTTCCGCATCATCGATACTTGTGAATGGACATAAACACACCTCATCCGCAAGGCTTAGCGCTTCCGCAAACTCATCTGCAAAATAATACACACGTCCTACACGATGTGGTTTAAAAATACCAACAATTTTACGATCCGGATAACGTGTTCGTGCTGCTTCAAGTGTTACACGAACTTCAGTTGGGTGATGCGCATAGTCGTCAATATAGACATTCTCTTTCCCCGTTTCGATGACAAATCGGCGTTTCGCACCGGTAAAGGTTTGAAGACCTGCTTCAATATCGCTGGGTTCAATGCCTTCATATAGCCCCACTGCAATCACTGCAAGTGCATCCAAAATCATATGATCGCCTACAATTGGAAGGGTAAATCGGTGAACATGCTTACCATCCACCTCAACATTAAAAATGCTGTGAGTGGTTGTTTTCTCAAGTTCGGTTGCACGAATTTTATTGCCTTCACCAAAACCATAAGACCACGTTTCCACATCGAATGTTAGGTCTTGGTAATGTGGATCATCACCCCAAACAATGATTAACGATTCCACATTCTGAGCAAACTCCTTAAACGCTGATAAATAATCATCAACCGATTTAAAATAGTCCACATGATCAATCTCGAAATTTGTCATAATCGCAATCTTAGGTTTATAGGCTAAGAAATGACGACGAAACTCACATGCCTCTACCGCAAAGTATTCATCATCACGCTGCAAATCTCCGCGTCCATCACCGATAAGATATCCAGTTTCTTTGGAATAACTCAACATATCACGTAAAAGTGTCGTTGTCGTTGTTTTACCATGGGATCCACTTACCGCAATGGTACGATAAGAATCCATAATCTTACCCAGATATTCATGATAACGATACGTCTCCACAGTTGGATTGGCTTTCGCAGCTTGAACCTCTTCATGATCATCTAAAAAGGCATTACCAATAATAACGACTGTATTATCTTTAATATTGTCTTTACTGAATGGAACGATTGGGATGTTTAACGCTCTGAGTGCATCCTCTGTAAAGAAATGACGATCAATATCAGACCCCATCACTTCATATCCCATTTTGTAACAGATACGTGCTAATGCTGCCATACCTGTCCCTTTAATACCAATAAAATAAATTGGTTTATTCTTCATGCTCATCAATTCCTTCTAAATAATCATACAGAGAAACTTGAACGGTTTCTCCTTTTCCTTCATTTGAAATAATATCATCAACACGTAAATCCATAAGGGACTCATCAATTTTACGTGTTTCTGCTTTTGACTCTTCTTGAACTTTTCCATACATTGGACTAATAACTTCCGCAACAGGCACATGCTTTGATGGATACTTCTTTTTGGGAATATCCAATGGCTCTGAAGGTTGTGAAGGGCCTCCGTACATAGGACTGATAATATCTTTTCGTTGGTATTCAAATTTTTTGACTTCCAATTCGGATGTGCGTGCTGCTTTAGCGCGCTCCATCTTACGTTTTGCAAGGTCATCATCAGCCGTAATCATGCGTGATTTACGGTTTAACTCACTGGCTGTATTCGCTACCTCGTCAGGAGTCATATCAGTAATAGGCTTTTCACGTATAACAGTTTCTGTTATATCAACATGTTCTGTTACGATTTTGGGCTTTTCTACAATTTTCTTTTCTTTGGGAAGAATTGGTTTCAACTCAGGAATTTCCACTTCACCAACATGATCAGAAATTTCTTCTTCAATAACAATTTCTTCTTCTTTAAATAAAACTGATGCTAAACGACGAAACATGATATTACCTCTACCTTTCTATCCTACTCCGTTTTTGGAGCTGTCTTATCAATTATATCCGAGATTGCTCCAGATTCTGGTATCGCATGCTCAAAGAATTCTTCATATCGCTCATGATATGTAATAATATCTTTCTTTGAGAAATCTTGGACTACTAAATCTTCATTTACGGTAATGCTTCGCATTGTCGTAAACATTGATTGCACAATCATATCCATATTGGCATCATTCACAATTGCCATCATATCAACTTGACCATTCTCTAAGACCACAGCTTTGTTTTTTTCGAGATCAACGATGCTAAAGATAAAATGTTGTTCCTTATCTGAACCGTCTACATAAGTCCCCGTTGTCCGGTAGGACACCGCTTCTTCTTTGATTAAGGATGAAAATTGAATTTTAGAATCTTCTTTTTGATCGCCTTTTTCTTTTCCCTCAGTATTTTCTGAAATTTCGGTATATCGTTTCGCTACAATATTCGCAACATCCAAATCAAGCATGATGGGTTTACGATCAATTTCATAAAGCGTTGAAATCTGTGTTGATTGTTTAATACCCACATCAGGCAATAAATAATAACGATAGTATTTTTTATTATGATTTGTCGCCTCAGGCATTGGTCGACTTAATGCACTCTTAACAAGGTCATCATAATTTACCGCTGCTGGTGTACAACCACTTACAAGAAGTAACAGTACCAATGCAGTCATTAACTTACGCAATGACATCACCCCATGTCTTCTTATCAATAAAGTGTAATAACGCTTCACGCGCCGCTAAATAATCATCCGTATCCAAAATTGAACTGGATGTATGAATATTACGTGCACATAAGCAACATGTTAACGTTTTAACCCCTGAATTTGATTTGTGTACAGCCCCTGCATCCGTCCCACCTGGTGAAAAGTAATATTGGTGCTTAATATCATGTTCTTTACAAATATCCACAAATTTATAGATCAAATCTTTTGTCGCAATCATATTACCATCCATTACACGACCCAAGACACCACCACCCAGTTTCCCGATAGCTTTTGAATCTAAAGCATCATTTGCAGGCGAGCAATCAAGAATAATGGCAAGGTCGGGTTTCACAAGGTTTGCGACCGTCTGTGCACCACGCAACCCAACTTCTTCTTGAACACTACATCCAACATAGAGGTCATAATCCAATTCTTGGTCTTTTAATGCTTCAAGTAAATCCAAGCCCATTACACATCCATAACGATTATCAAATGCCTTGGACAAAAGACGTTTCCCTTTGTTTAATACATTGAATTCACCATCAACCACAACCATATCACCAACTTGAATACCCATCGCATGTATTTCTTCAGGTGTTGTAGCCCCAACATCCACAGGCATTTGAGGAATTTGAATTGGTTTTAAACGATCCTCAGCTGAAAGCATATGAGGCGGTGTAGCACCAATCGCACCATTATAAACCTCACCATGACGTGTTGTCACGCGTACACGATGACCTAAAAGCACTTGACTAAACCAACCGCCAACAGGATGAATCTTTAATACACCGGTCTCAGTAACTTCTCGAACTAAAAATCCAACCTCATCCATATGGCCTAAAACCAAGACTTTAGGTGCATTTTTTTTCTTACTTCGACGTACCGCAAGAATACTTCCTAAGTTGTCACGGAGAATTTCATCCGTATAGTTTGAATATTCGTTAAATAAATATTGAGCTACTTGATGTTCATGACCACTCACTCCATCAAGTTGTGTTAAGGTCTCAAACCAATTTAATTGTTTTTCATTCAACATTATTTTTTCCTCCAAATCGCTCTAAAAATCGGTTGTCCCATTTCGTGGAACTTACGTTCATATTCAGTAAATGGATCTTCATGTTCATGACTTCTAAAATCAACATCCACCTCCACAAGTTCAAACTTATGTTGGCCAACACTCACAAGTGAATAGTTAAAAAGACCCACATTGTCTGTTTTCATCCAAATCTCGCCGTTTTCCGATAAGACTGAATAATATTCATCCAATTTATCCTTATACGTCAAACGACGTTTTGTATGACGCTTCTTCGGCCATGGATCACTAAAGTTTAAATGAACCACGTCCACTTCACCGGGCGCAAACATATCATTCAGATTCTCGGCGTCACCATAAATCAACTTCTTATGATCTCCAGGATTGTTTTCTAATTTTTTCAATGCAATCGAAGAAGCCGTAAAATCACGCTCCATCGCAACAATACCACGATCTGGATAAAGGGCTGATAACTGATGCCAGTAATCGCCTTTCCCCGAACCAATCTCTAAATGTAGCAATTCACTACCGAGTGCTTCCTTCCAATTTCCTTTAATTGTTTCAAATTCTGTTACTGTGTAGTCTGCAAAAGTTTCAAAGACTTCTGAGCTCCACTCTTTTTTACGTAATCTCATGCAATCATCCTCATTTTAATATGTACATTGTACCATGCTTCAAGACTTCTTACCTCGTTTTTTACATTATTTTCATGAATATGTGATAAAATACAAATATGAAAAAGAAACTCAATGCAACGGGGATTATAGTTGAGTATAATCCCTTACATAATGGTCATGTTTACCATATTAAAAAGACACGCGAAATCACGAATAGTGATGTTTTAATTGCGGTTATGTCTCCCAATTTTGTGCAACGTGGTGAACCAGCATATTTGGATAAGTGGGTTCGTACCGAAGCCGCACTGGATGCAGGCGTTGATCTCGTTTTAGAGTTACCCACACTTTATACACTTCAAAGTGCTGATGTTTTTGCGTCAAAAGCGGTTGAAATCTTAAATCATGTACAAATTCAATCACTCGTATTCGGTTCAGAAACAAATATTTTACCAGCAGAACCACAGTTTGATAAACGTTTGCTTGAACAAGGTCACTCCTTTGCACATGCCGCAAACACATCAAACCACCAAGCCAATGATATTTTAGGGGTTTACTATGTACAAGCATGTCAAAAGTATGGCATTACACCCCTTACCATTCAGCGTACCAACACCTACCATGATCTTTCAATCACCGCTAATATCGCAAGTGCCTCAGCAATCCGAAAGGCCCATCACGAAGGCACATCGGTAAGCCATACAACACCCTTAAATCTTAATGCCTTAACCACCTATCGACTCGAAGAATATGAACCATACATACGTTATTTGCTTTCGGTACAATCATCAGAGACACTCAGTCAAAATTCACTCGTATCGGAAGGGATTCAAAATCTATTTATCAAACATCGACACTTACCCCTATCCGATTTAATTGATACATGCACCTCAAAACGTTATACACGATCACGGATCCAACGAACCTTGATGAATATCCTTTTAAATTATTCCAAGGATCTTGAACGTCCCTTAAAACAAGTACGGGTCTTAGGGATGAATTCACGTGGTAAAGCTTACTTACGTCAATTATCCGATGAAGAGATTCCCTACACAACCCAGTTTAAAAATTATCAGTTCAAAGATCTTGAACTGCGTGCCACCGAAGTCTACACCTTACCCAAAGATATAGCGACACAAAAAAGACTTCTTAAACAAGAAGTCTCCGAAATAATTATTAAAACTTGAGGGGTTTAATAACTTCCCATGGGAACCCATCGCGACCAAAATGACCGAAATTAGCGGTATTACGATAGATTGGACGTAATAAATCAAGTTCCGAAATAATATTGCCGACTTTAAAATCAAAGTTGGCTTTTATTATGTCCAAAATCTCTGATTCAGGACGTTTATGCGTTCCAAATGTATCAATATGAATCGATAAAGGATCAGATAAACCAATGGCATAACTTAATTGCAATTCAATTTTATCACAAAGCCCTGCCGCAACCACACTCTTAGCGACATAACGTGAGAAGTAAGCGGCTGAGCGATCCACTTTGGATGGATCTTTTGAACTAAAGCAGCCACCACCGATACGGCCAAACCCACCATAGCTATCCACGACAATCTTACGACCTGTTGTACCACTATCACTAAAAGGACCCGCAATACTAAATTCACCACTTGGATTCACAATAAAACGTGTTTCTTCAGTAATCCATTTTGAATCAATAACAGGTTTGATTACAGACTCCATAATGGTGTTCTCGATGGTTTCGTGATCAATGCCTGCACGATGAGATGCACTCACTAAAACAGTATGCACAAACTTCGGTTCATTCCCTTCATATGCCACTGTAACTTGTGTTTTTCCATCCGGATAAAGCCAATCAATTTCTGATTTCGCATCACTTAAACGTTTTGATAAAGCATGTGCCAAATGAATCGGAAGGGGCATATAGTTTTCGGTTTCATTACATGCAAATCCAAACATAATTCCTTGGTCTCCGGCTCCCACATTTTCTTGGGAAACAACCGCGTTATTAATTTGAGATGACTGTTTATTAACCTTTACCATGACTTCATAATCTTCAGGATAACCAATATCTGCAATGACATCTTTCGCAACCTGTGCATAATCAATCACTGCTTTTGTATTCGCCTCCCCATAAATTAAAACAAAATTATCTTTAATGGTCGCTTCTACTGCCATTTTAGAATTGGAATCTTGTTTTAATGCTTGATCTAAAATTGCATCGGCAATTTGATCACACATCTTGTCCGGATGACCATCCGTAACACTCTCTGATGTAAAATATACTAAATTCATACTAGCCTCTTTTCTAACGACATAAAAAAAAGTCCTAGCAACAACACTAAGGCTCAGAAATACATCTATAGCTTCTTATCGTTGTTAGCTGTACCACCTTGCTCTAGCAGGTTGGTATGAGGTTAATGAGCTAACTCTCTACCTCAACTCTTGATAATCGTGCCTATATCTTAAACTAATTGTTCCCAAAATGCAATGAAAATCATGCAATTTATCGGTACTTATGCAAGACCCATCAACAAATATAAAAAGGAATAAGCATAAATGCCTATTCCAGAGGTTTCTGACGATAATTTCCTTCAATACGTTCTACAGATGAAATCTCAATAAACGCCTTTGGATCTGTATGCGTAATCGCATCAATGATGCATGCAAGTTCAAACTGATTCACAACAATATAAAGAACTGCTTTGTATTTTTGTTTAAACATCCCAATACCATCAATTTTGGTAATCCCATGACGTGTAACAGCCATTACCGCCTCCGATACTTCCGTAGGGATATCGGTAATAATGTGTAAACTCGACAACTTATAGCGATCATGATAATGATCAATAACCTGTGTCGATACAAATTGATAAATAATTGAATACAACGCAAGCATCCAACCATAAACAAAGCCTGAATAAATCAGTAACGTAATATTGAAATACATAATCTTATCCCACATTGGCTTATTTTTAACCATGGAATAATAGATTGCGACAAAATCCGTACCCCCTGCAGAACCACCTACTTTTAAGGCAAATGACGATCCAACCCCATTCATGACCCCTCCAAAAATTGCCAGGAGGATCAATTGATCGTTCGGATCGACATTAGGCAAAACGGAAACTGTAGGTAATAACTCAACAAATAACGACACCAATCCTACGTGTAAAAAAGATAATGCAAGGAAACGACGACCGAGTTTTTTCCATACAAACATCAACACAATAGCATTAATGAGGAAGAACATAATTCCATAAGACAATTCTATTCCAAATAATCGACTGCTCTCTTTCAGTAATAAGATTGTTAATCCACCAGCTCCAGCGGGAATTAAATTCCCGGGACGAACAAAGGTCTTAATTGCCAGCGCTGAAAACAACGCACCAACAACAATTCCAACGATATGTTTGGGTTTAATTAACCTTAAATTTTCCATATTTATCATAACTGTACTTTGAGTACATCCCTTCTTAACTCTAAATTGATAATACCACATTTTTATAAAAACCCAATCAATCAATCCCTATTTTTGAAAATCCATGATAAAAACTATGTGAATACACGCACAATCGCAAGCAGATATAAAAAAAGAGGTTGTCGTCTAATCACAACAACATCCCTCACATCCTTCATCTTCATCTTCTTCAAATTCCAAATCATCACGCGCTATTGCTACACAATCAATCGAAATCTTGGCATTTTTAGGCAAACGTGAGACTTCAACACAGCTACGCGCTGGATAAGGATATGAAAAGTAAATTGCATACATTTGGTTCATCTTATCAAAATCTTCAAAATCGGTAAGATAAACGGTCGTTTTCACGACATCACTTAAACTTAAACCGCTGGCTTCCAAAATATGTTCCATGTTTTCAATTGTTTGAATTGTTTGTTTCACAATATCTTCAGCAACAACATTCGCTTCCGCATCAATGGGTAACTGACCTGAAACATAAAGCGTTTGATCAATCAGTAATCCCATTGAATACGGACCTACAGATTTCGGCCCGGATTCGGGACGGATTTGTTTTCGAACCATGATGTATGCCTCCTACAATAAATCGCGATAGTACTCGTCGATTTCTTCATCTTTCTTAAAGCGTTTATTTAATTTGAAGTAACCCACAATCGCACCAACGACGATAATTAGAAGGCTTCCTAAACTCAAAAACCCATTTAAATCTTCAATCATCTTTGTCACCTCATTTCTTATATTATAGTTTAATGGTTTTTTGAATTCAACGAATCCGCACCATGCATGTTTTGTTCTTTATTCATTAAAATCTTTTAAAAAGTCTTTTCCTTTTAATACCTCATGCGTCGCTAATTCTGGGTATCCGACTTGACGTAATACCTCAAATACACAAATCGCTACTGTATTTGAAAGATTCATACTGCGCGCATTGGGAGCCATGGGAATTCGAAAACAATGGTCATAGTTTTCTTTTAGAATTGATTTAGGAATCCCCGTACTTTCCTTACCAAAAACAAGATAAATATCTGTTTCTTCAAGAGCCGCATAGTCAAAGTCGCTGTGAGTATATTCGCCATAACGAGTAAGATAAAACACGGGACCGTTCACTGTCTCTAAAAAACTTTCCCAATCCATATGACGTGTTAAGACTAAGTCATCCGAGTAATCCATTACACTTCGTTTAACGCGTTTCTCATCTAAGATAAACCCGAGTGGTTCAATTAGATGAAGTGCAGCACCGCTTGCTACACATGTTCTCATAATATTACCGGTGTTCTGAGGAATCTCCGGTTCGTAAAGCACGACGTGAATCATATTTAACCTTCCAATCTAAGCCAAAATAGGCACCGCCCATAAGGGCAAACAGCGCTGCCGTGGCAGCAAGAATCTGATAAACAAGCCCCATAAAAAAAGGTTCGGGAACCAAAAGTATTAATCGGTCCACTCGAGGATTTAAAAGCCATAAATCATTACTAAAGACAATATTGTGGAAAGTAAGCCAGAACGTATCAAAATCCAAAATCGCAATCATTCCTATCGTTCCCAAAATCATCAATAAAATCATTAATGATGAGCCGAGGACATCACGATTAAGAACGAGATCAAGATAATCACCTGAACCCAAACTTACCACTATCATCATTGCCACAAAAATCATCCCTAAATTACGAAACAACATCGCTTTTTGATATAAAACCTTTACATCTTTCATATGCTCTTGTTCACGTTCATTAAACATAGGAACCGTTTCTCCGTTAATGACAACCGTCTGGGACAAGCTCGGTTCGCGATCTTTTAGATAATTTAACAGTTGCACCGTAACATCTTCCAATTCAGTTTCAGTAATTCCAATTTTTTGTGCTGTTTGATCACGTTTATAAAATGTTTCATACATCCTTCTGTTAAAAGACAACAAATCAATTGCTATAATCATCATACAAATAACAAAAATCATCACAGCGAATCCGTAACATTTTCGCTTCATGATTACCCCCTTAAATAATTCAAGAGTAATTGAACTGCACGACCACGATGCGATATGTTGTTCTTATCAGCGCGTGACATTGTACCAAACGATTGATCTGAGCCTTCCGGATAGAAAATCGGATCATAACCAAATCCTGTACCATCATTTTGAATCTCACCGATGACCCCCTCAACAACACCTTCAAAAATCTCATCACATTCAGGGCCATACAAGGATATCGCACAATGAAAATGAGCACTGCGATTTTCTACACCTTCAAGACGTTTTAGTATTTCATTATTTTTTAATTCATAAGATGTATCCTCACCCATAAAACGTGCTGATTTCACACCAAGAATATCTGGCAGCGCATCAATCACTAAGCCTGAATCATCTGAAATTACTGTTAGGCCCGTTTGTTCAGATAAATATTTTGATTTAAGACGGGCATTGCCTCGAAATGTTTCCTGATTTTCAATTACAGCATCCATTGAAATGCCATAATCCTTTGCACTGAGTACAGAA
This sequence comes from Erysipelothrix piscisicarius, assembly GCF_003931795.1. Taxonomy (NCBI): domain Bacteria; kingdom Bacillati; phylum Bacillota; class Erysipelotrichia; order Erysipelotrichales; family Erysipelotrichaceae; genus Erysipelothrix; species Erysipelothrix piscisicarius. Next base: position 1,419,427 of record NZ_CP034234.1, read on the forward strand.
TAGCCTAAAGGTTCTAAAAGTTCGCGAAACTCTCGAATCTTTCCTTCATTATGGCTTGCAATTAATAGTTCCATAGAATACCTCCAAGTCTTATGAAATTATAACACTTATGCTATAATTACACTATGAAAATTCAAAAAACCATTGTACAGATTTTAAATGAAGCACCCCTTCAGATACAACACATCAAGACGGGGCTTACGAATGATAACTACCACGTAAAAACCAAACACTATGATGTGGTTTTAAGAATGCCAAAACCTGAAAACCGAGGCTTGTTTGACTATCACCATGAAGCGTCTGTTCTTAATCTTTTAAAAAAGACTGAACTGGAACCGCATTTGTGGTATTTCGATCCCAAAACAGGAATTAAATGTGCCGATTATGTTCATGGCGCACAAACTTTCTCGATTGAATATCTTGAACGTGCCGCAAAGCTTATGGCTTCACTCCATAAACGTCATCTTAAGTCTGCAAAAATCTTCAGTATCAAAGCGCATTTTGAATTATATTGTAGCCGTATTCAAAATCCCTATTATCATCTAGATTTTGTTGAGAATCTAATGGATCAAGCAGACCACTATACTCATGATGATCCGATTTTATGTCACAATGATCTCGTTCCTGGTAATTTTTTATTTACAGATACGCACGATTATCTTATTGATTATGAGTATGCTATGGATAACGATCCCTGTTCAGATGTGATGTCCTTTATCACAGAAAATGACATTATCGATCACGAGACCCGAAATCGCTTTTATATAGCCTACTTTGGTTCTTTACCCGATGCAGCACTACAACATAAGCTTGATGTCTTTGAAGTCGCTCATAACGCGTTATGGTGCGCTTGGGGGCAAATGATGTTTGAGTCTCATCAGCAACCCATCTATCAAGAAATTGCTGATTTAAAGTATCAGCGGCTCTGTGAAGCATATCAAAAAACAGCACATGCCAACGTTTAAAAGGTGTGTGTTGTTTTTATTGATAATAAAAAAGATCCCGAAGGATCTAAGTAATTTCATATAACTCTTTAAAGAATTCATTAATTTCCGCAATGGAATCGATGAGTTCTTCTCTATCTTGTAGATGAAGTAGCAGTCGGTCAGACATCGCTTCATGAAATTGATTATGAATTTCCATAACCGCTTCACCTTTATCCGTCAAACGGAGTCGATAAACACGTCGGTCGTTCTCATCTTGTTCACGAAGAACATAGCCTTTCTGACTTAATCGATTGATTGTTGTTGTTAAAGTGCCTTGTGTTATTCGAAGCGCCTCCGCAACATCCCGCATCATTTTCGATTTGCTTTTTTGAATGCTTTCAAGTGCATGAATTTCCGTCATAGATAATCGAACACCATGAACACGATGATATCGTTCTTCTAATATTAAAATTTGATTAAAAATATCCACCAATAATTCATTAATTACTTTACCAGCATCATCTCTCATGATTTATTATTTTTCTAAAGCTTTTTGAGCTTTTCCTACTAAAGTTGTAAATCCTTTAGGATCATGGATAGCAATTTCTGATAACATTTTACGGTTAATTTCAATGTTTGCTAAACGTAGACCATGCATTAATTGGCTGTAGCTCATGTCATTGAGACGAGCAGCAGCATTAATACGTGTGATCCAAAGTTTACGCATTTCGCGTTTTAATTGTTTACGGTCACGGTAAGCATAACGTTGTGAACGCATAACTTGTTCATTAGCTGTACAGTAAAGTACATGTTTTGAACCATAGTAACCTTTCGCTAATTTTAATGTTCTTTTACGGCGTGCACGTGACGCTACTGAATTTGTTGATCTTGGCATACTAATTCATCCTTCCTTAATCTTGTAACAAATGCTTGATGCGTTTGTAATCGCTCTTAGAAACTAATGTAGCTTTACGTAGTTGGCGATTTTGTTTGTTTGTCTTATGTCTAGCAAAGTGAGAAACATAAGCTTGTTGTCTTTTTAATTGTCCTGTTCCTGTACGTTTAACACGTTTTGCTAAAGTACGTTTTGTTTTCATTTTAGGCATAACTGGCCCTCCTCTTATAAACTATTTCTTTTTATTTGGAGATATGACTACAGACATTGTATTTCCTTCGAGTTTCGGACGTTTTTCAACGGATCCTAAATCTGAACATTCCTCGATGAAACTATCCATTGTCTTTCGTCCAACCTCTAAACGAGTGATAAGACGTCCTCTAAATCTCATGTCAACTTTAACTTTGATTCCTTCTTCTAACCATTTACGAGCATGACGTAACTTTGTATCAAAGTCATGTTGATCAATAACTGGTGATAAGCGAAGTGGTTTAACCTGCGTGACATGTTGATGTTTTTTCGCTTCTTTCGCTTTCTTTTGTAATTCAAAACGATAGCGACCGTAATCCACGATTTTACATACTGGTGGGTTTCCATTAGGCGCAACACAAAGCAAATCAAGATTGTGCTCATAAGCTTTCTCTAACGCTTCGCGACGCATAAGGATACCAAGTTGTTCACCTTGAGGTCCAATAACAAGAACTTCTTTAAAACGAATTGCTTCGTTCACTAAATCCTCGGGTCCTTTTGGCTTTTCATTTCCATATCTTCTACTAATAAAATTCACCTCCTTGTGGTGTAAACAATAAAAAATGTGTCTCATTATAGGAAACACACTCAAAGGTATAAATTAATAGTGACCTAAGCTTATTACCTATGAATGAATCATCAGGTGAGAAGTGTGCTTCTACTTTCTTATTGCTTGGTAAGTATATCACGGTCATATCAACATGTCAATGAAATACTCAATAACAGCTCCGGAAACAAAGTCCACAAAGCGTGAATTATTAGCCAACATATTATACATTTATTTTACGATTCTGCCTATACTTATTTTAAATATAATTTTTGAAAAGCCGGCAACGAAGAAACGCACCCAATGGGTGCGTTTCGTTTATTCAGATTCTTTCTTTTTATGAACAATTTCTAAGTGTAACTCTTCTAGTTGTTTATCAACGGCAGGGGATGGCGCATTGGTTAATGGACAACGTGCTGATGCATTTTTAGGGAACGCAATAACATCACGAATTGTATCCGAATGTGTTAACGCCATCGCAAAGCGATCCAATCCAAACGCAATACCACCATGTGGTGGTGTACCGTATTTAAAGGCATCTACAAAGAAACCAAAACGTTTTTGAATTTGTTCTGGCGTAAAGCCAATAATTTCAAACATTTGTTCTTGTAATTCTTGACGGTAGATTCGCATCGATCCACCTGCAATTTCAAATCCGTTTAATACAAGGTCATAAGCCTGCGCAATAACTTTAAGGGGTTCAGTTTCTAAGAGTGCTTCATCCGCTTCTCGTGGTGCTGTAAATGGATGGTGACGGGCAATAATAACGTCCTCATCCATTTCAAACATTGGGAAATCCACAACCCAGCAATATGCAAATGCATCTTCAGGAATTAACTGATAATCTTTAGCAAGTTGAAGTCTAAGTGCCCCAATTGCCGTACATGTGTTTTCCCACATACCACTTCCAATAAAGACAACATCACCGACTTCTAAATCATATTCTTGAATCATTTGAAGGCGTTCTTGTTCATCGATAAATTTAGCCGCACCACCGGTGAAACCTTCTTCTTCAACTTTCAAGACGACAAGACCTTTTAATCCGTTTTTCTTTACAAGATCTGTGTACTTATCCATGACTTTACGGGTCATCGATTCAGCCTGTCCCTTAAGGACAAGACCTTTCAAGACACCACCCTCTTTAAGGGTATCACTGAATACTTTAAACTCACTCAGAATAAAAATTCGATTAAAATCTTGAAGATACATTTCAAAACGCATGTCAGGCTTATCGGAACCATAAACATTCAATGCATCTTCAAAGCGAATTTGAGGAATACGTGGTTTTTCAAGGTTTAATACATTGACCATCACGTTATTCACAATTTCTTCAATAAGACTCATAAATTGTTGTTGATCCAAAAAGGATGCTTCAATATCGACTTGGGTGAAGTCTAACTGACGGTCAGCACGCAAGTCTTCATCACGGAAACAACGTGCGACTTGGTAATAACGCTCAAGGCCACCAATCATGAGTAATTGTTTAAATATTTGCGGTGATTGCGCAAGGGCATAAAATTCCCCTTCATGAACACGGGAAGGAACAAGATATTCACGAGCGCCTTCTGGTGTTGATTTGGTAAGCATTGGCGTTTCAACATCAATAAATCCCATCTCATCAAGGGTACGACGCATCTCCGTGACAATACGTGCACGGGTAATTAATTTATTTTGCATCACAGGACGACGCAAATCAAGATAACGATACTTTAAACGTGTTTCCTCTAATGCATCGGTTTCATCCGCAATAATCATTGGTGTTTGTGCTGCTTTATTAATAATTTTAACGTCAGTTACATCGATTTCAATATCCCCTGTAGCCATCTTAGGATTTTTGTCCTGACGCTCACGAACCGTTCCACGAACCGCGATGACAAATTCATTCTTTAATTCTTGAACAATTGGATATTCATCATGATTCACAACTAATTGAACCAAGCCACTTCGGTCTCTTAAATCAATAAAATTAATGGACCCAAAGTTACGACGTTTCGCAACCCAACCAACAAGTTCCACATGTTCCCCAACATGTTCAATTCTTAACATTCCATTATGATGTGTTCTTTCCATTATTTAGCTCCAATCCATTTTCTAACTTGTTCCACAACATCGGTCTGTGCAACACGACATTGTTCTTGTGTTTCAATATTTTTTAAGGTTACTGCATTTTCTGCAACTTCATCACTCCCACAAATCATTGCAATCTTCGCATTAAAGCGATCTACTTGTTTAAATTGTGCTTTCATGGATTTGTTGTAGTAATCCATATCCGCATCATAACCTGCTTCACGTAATGTTTCGACCATCTTAAACATTGATGCATTTGCTTCACTTCCCAAAGGCATCCCAAAGACGTCAATGCGATCTTCTGTATCAAATTCAACGCCTGCTAAATCTGCATACAGGAGTAAACGTTCTAATCCCATCGCAAATCCAATCGCATCCACAGAAGGTCCACCGAAGTATTCGACGAGTTTACTATAACGGCCACCTGCAAAAATTGTTGATTGCGATGCAGCTTTAGGATCTGTAGAAATGAGTTCATAAACCGTGTGATGGTAATAATCCAAACCACGAACCAAACGAGAATCAATTTCATATTCGATTTGTTGTTCATTAAGTGTACGTTTTAAAGCTTCAAAGTAATCGCGTGAAGCATCGTTTAGATAGTCATGATTACATGGAGCCGTCTTCATGGCTTCATGGTCTTGATCTACTTTACAATCCAACATTCTTAATGGATTTTGCTCGTAGCGACGTTGACAATCCGCGCACATTGTATCTAAATGGCCACTGAAATGATCACGCAATGCTTTTTTATATGCATCTTGTGACGCTTGATCACCCAATGTGTTTACAACAAGTTTAAACTGAGTAATTCCAACTTCTTTTAATATATTGATTCCAACGAGCATGGATTCAATATCGATATATGGATTTGCTTCCCCTAAAAATTCAACACCAAATTGGTGAAAAATTCGCAAGCGTCCTGCTTGGGGTCTTTCATAGCGGAAATTTGGTGCAATATAAAAGTAACGTTGCAGCGCCCCACCAGTTGCATACAGTTTGTGTTCAACAAAACTTCGAACTAAGCCCGCAGTTCCTTCCGGTTTTAGTGTAAGCGATCGGTGACCACGATCTTCAAACGTATACATTTCTTTATTCACAACATCACTACCATCATTGCCTCGCGCAAATACATGCGTATGTTCAAAGATTGGCGTGCGCATTTCAGTGATATGGTAACGATCACACATATCTCGAGCAATGCGTTCAATATATTGCCACTTTTTAGCCTCTGCTCCAAAAACATCTTGTGTACCGCGAGGTGCGCGATAATTTTCTGACATAATTCTACCTCCTATAGTATATAAAAAGGTGCTACCAAGGACGCTATTCGCGTGGTACCACCTTTGTTGTTTACTTAATCTCTTAACGCGAGTCACGACAATTTCTACTGATTCAAAATTGTATCTCCCATGTGTCCCATTCCTTTATTGATATGCTTTTCACCAACCAGCATTTCTCTACCATCAAACCAGAATTTAATCATGATCATTGAATATGATATTACTTTAACACAATCGAACTCGAGATGCAATTACAATGTGATGCGATCAACACGAATCACACTATCAACTTTTCGCAGATTCGCAATCAATGTTTTCAAGTGATCTGCATCCCGTACAACAGCGCGCATCGTTGTGGTCGCATGAATACGATCCTCGTTGATTTCTGAATTAATAGCATTCAAACGCACTTTAAGCTGTGAAGCAATGGTGATGATATCTGTAAGCAAGAAGTTACGATCCGTTGAGAGAATTTGAAGCACTGCTTCATACTCCCCTTGTTCATGATTTTCTTCCCACTGCACTTCAATGAGACGGGCTGTTTCATGGGCAATGTTTGGACAATCCTTGCGGTGTACCTTAACACCACTCCCCTTTGTAACATAACCTACAATTTCATCGCCATAGACTGGATTACAACAATTGCTTAAACCAATCATCATTGAATCAATTCCGGAAACACTAACGCCAGATTTACTGGTTGACTTGCTTTGTTGCGTTGCACTGCGAGCAACCACTTTTTCAACTTTACTGTTTTCATCATTGATGTTTTTGTTAAGGTCTAATTTTTCAAAAAGAGCAGGAAAGGAAAGTGATTTAGAAGCAATCGCATACATTAAATCGTCAAAAGAATTTACTGAAAACTGACTGTATACATGTTCAAATCGTTTTGAAGCCTTGAGTTCCTTCTCATCGATACCACGACGTTTACATTCTTCTCTAAACATAGACTCGCCTTTATCCACAACTTCTTTGCGGTTATCCATTTGTTGTTTTAGAAGAAAGTTACGAATTTTATTTCGGGCATGCGTTGTTTTGACTACTTTCAGCCAATCTTCACTGGGTGTCGATTGCTTCGATGTCTTAACCTGAACAACATCCCCCGTTTTAAGGGGTGTATTTAAAGGTACTAAGGTCCCGTTGACAATAGCACCAACGGTTTGATGTCCGACTTCGGTATGCACTCGGTACGCAAAATCAATTGGCGTTGCACCATTTGGCAAGCCAATAACGCGACCTTTGGGAGTCATCACATAAACATTAGCCTCAAAAATATCTTTTTGAAGCACATTCATATAGTCTTGTGCATTTTCATCCACACCTTCGGTAAGGATATTAATATCTCTAAACCATGAAAGGCGATCTTCAATTTCTTTTTGATTTGCTTCTTGATTGGTGTTGCCTTCTTTATATCGCCAATGCGCTGCAACCCCACGCTCCGCAATTTCATCCATTTGTTTCGTTCGAATTTGAACTTCAAAAATAGCGCCCTCATCACCAACGATTGTGGTATGAAGGGATTGATACATATTCATTTTCGGCATTGCTATATAATCTTTCAAACGCCCTGGTATCGGGCGATAATTCGCGTGAATATGACCCAGAATTTCATAACAATTTAATTCGGTTTCGGTAATAATTCGGATTGCAAGTAAATCTAAAATTTCATCAAAACGTTTATGTTTGGTCGTCATTTTTTTATAAATCGAATAGAGATGTTTAGAACGCCCAAAAATATTAAAACGAATATTATTCTCGAGCAATAGCTCGGCAATATCTTCAATCATGCGTGTGACCTGTGCATCGCGTTCTGCTTTACGATCATCCACGAGTCTTGCAATCTCATAATATTTATCACGGTGAAGATAACTGAAACTTAAATCCTCGAGTTCATTTTTAATTTCACCAAGACCTAATCGATGGGCAATCGGAGCATAGACATCTAAGGTTTCTGCCGCAATCTTTTTTTGTTTTTCTGGAGTATGATATTGGAGCGTTCGCATATTATGGAGACGGTCTACAAGTTTAATAAAAATAACCCGGACATCTTTTGCCATCGCAATAAAGATTTTACGATGATTTGCCGCAAGATACTCCTTCTCATCTTTAAATTCAATATTTCCTATTTTGGTAACACTTTCCACCAGTGTTGCGATTTCTTCATTAAATTCTTCTGCAAGTTCTTCTTTACTTACATCACAATCTTCAATTACGTCATGCAACAATCCTGCAGAAATGGTGGTTGGAGACATGCCTAAATTTGAAAGGATATAACACACGTGCAAAATATGAACAATATACGGTTCACCACTTTTACGATATTGACCTGAATGCTTCGCTTCCGCAAACTTATATGCATGCGTAATTAATTCAATGTTTTCAGGTGATGTAATATATTTTGACGTCTCTTCGAGTATCATATCAAAACTAATAGCTTGAAATTGTCTCATCGGCTACCTCCAAATTTGTGAAAAGAACGAAGGGATCTTCGTTCTTAGTATTGCATAATTGTAAAGACTTCATAGCCTTCAAGTTTGTCGCGACCATTTAAATCTTCAAGTTCAATAAGAAATCCACATCCTACAACTTCAGCACCCAATTCTTCAATAAGTGCTACCGACGCTTCAACCGTTCCACCAGTAGCAAGTAAGTCATCGATGATGAGCACTTTTTGTCCTGGTTTTACACCGTCTTTATGGATATGAAGTTCATTGGAACCATATTCAAGATCGTATTTGTAACTTACCGTTTCACGAGGTAATTTACCCGGTTTACGAACAGGAACAAACCCAATATTCATTGCATAAGCAACTGGACACCCAAAGATAAACCCTCGGGACTCCGGTCCTACAATAACATCTGCACCGACTTTACGGGCAAAACCTTCAAAGAGGCGCGTTGCTTCCGCAAAAGCTTCACCATCGGCCATTAAAGGGGTAATATCTCGAAACTTGATGCCTTCTTTAGGGAAATCATCAATTGTTGCAATATAGTTTTTTAAATCCATAACATCCTCCAAAGTACATTATTTATTATATCATAGTTTCTTCTTTTTCTTGTACTTATTAAAATAGAAAAAACCACTTCCTCCAATTATTGTTAGGACAATAATGAGTAACGAGATAATGATAAAATGATCATCGGTTTTCGCAAGCTTATTGAATGTAATCACATAGTCATTATTGGTTACCGAAAATTTAAGTCGATCTTCATTGGATACAGAGACTTCTTGATTGGTAAACTCAAGATCGTTTTTGTTAGTACGTTCATAGATAAAATGCATCTGGGAGAACGTTGACTCAATCAATTTCGCGGACAACTCTACGGTCGTCCCTTCACCAAATTGTGATTGATTCGCAAAAACCAACTCAAAAGCCCGCCCTGATAACTGTTCATACAAGGGTGAACGCTCTGTGATTTGGATGATTTTAAATCGTAAATCCACATCATGTGGATAGGCCCCTTGAAAATTATAGATGATTAGAGGTACGTTACGCTTATCAACCAAATGAATGGATAATGTTTTATCCGTTAAGGCGCTCATGACTGCTTCAGAAACAACAAAGGACTCTAGGTTTGCCATATCTTTTTCTAATAACACATCATCCAGAACCAATATCACTTCTGAATGATCACGAGCTTCAATAAACTTCGTTAAGATTTCATCCGGTAATGTAAGCGCGTATTTTTGATTATCTGCCTTACTAAGATTATCTGTAACGAGAACCAATCGATCGCCATCTTCTTTATCAACCTTCAGTTTGATAATATCGGCACCGGATTCTGTTTGCTTTGATTTAACTGTAACCTCAAGTTCAGCATGATGTTCACCAATTGTTGCGGTAACTTTGGTTTTACCAATTTTCTTTGCAACCAAATGATCTCCGATAACTTCCACAATACCATTATCTTCCGAAACATAACTTGCATTGCGTGAAGTCGTTGTATCATAAGGTACAAAAATAAGATCAGGGATTGCGACTTCATCTTCCAAAACAATGGAGAGATTTGAAGGATTAAACTCAATATCACGTAAAGGAATGGTTACGGTAACTTTCACACTGGATGTAATGGTTCCAATCTGCGCAGTTATCGTTGTCGTCCCCGCAGATTTCGCGGTTACCTTGCCATTTACAACATCCGCAACGGCCGTATTCTCAGATGACCAAATAATGCTTTTATCTTTCATGGCGTCATTGCTTAAGGTATATTCAAGTTCATATTCAAATCCACGGTTAATATAAATGTCTTCATTTTTAAAATTGATGGTTCCATCCAAAACATTTACTTTAACACTGATTTCTTTCGTATAAATTTGTTCCCCATCCACTGCAACAATAGTGATGATGGACGATCCCTTTGAAAGCGTTGTAAGCAAGCCTTTTTCCGACACACTTACAATATCTGGATTTTCACTTTTAAAGGATACCGTCGCTTGCTTGCTCAGCCCTTCTAAGGTGTAATCAATTTGCATGCTTGAATTTTCATACAAATCATATTTGGTTTGTTTAATTTTTATTGGATCTTTAACAACTTCCGTATCATCTTGCGATACCGCAACACGATGCGTAGCAGGAGGAATCTTATCCGCAATGGGTTGCTTATTAATTTGTGGATTTGGCCCAATACCACTCAGAAGTAATACTGTGGCTAAAAATGTTTTAAACATAACATGCCTCCTCATCAATATTTCTATCATATCATAAGTTATTCAAAATCTTCTACGAACAATACATTTTTTGAACGACTGTCTAAATCTAATGTTACAATTAAACTGCGTGCAGCTTGCAATTGATATTTTTGATATTGTTGGGTAAAAAATACCGCTTCATCAAATGGAAACCCATTAAATGCATATTTAAATCCATATCCATTAAGATTGTATAATTGAAAATCACGTGGGATATCAACACGCATTAACGGCAATTTAAAACCTTCACCAAAGGGTTCTAGATGGCGTAACTCATCCAGAGCTGTTTGAGTGATCCAAGCCGGATCAATGGAAAGCACGGTCTCATGACGTCCTTCAAACGCTCCAAAATCGGATACAATCTGATTAACATCTGCTCTAAAAGCGTCAAAGGTTGCTTTGTTTAAAGTCATTCCGTATGCGAAATCATGGCCACCCATGGCCACAAAGTAATCTGAATGAACTTCAGTAAAAATATCTTGAAGTGAGAACGTCATGCTTCGAGCACTTCCTTTTAAGACATTATCATATTCCGTAAGAACAACAGTTGGTTTCATGGTTTCTTGTGCAACTTGGTTCGCAACAATACCGAGCAACCCTTCATGGAATCGCTTATCAACAATAATTTGAATGGGATCATCATTAACCTGAGCCATGGCTACTTCTTTCAATGCTTTTCCTTGTTCTTTACGGTAATCATTAAGTTTGAATAATTGTTTGGCATATGACGTAATTACCGATTCATCCGGTGTTGTAAAGTATTGGACTAAGGTATTCACATTCGCAAGATCACCCAAGCGTCCAACCGTATTGATTTTTGGAATTGCTTGAAATGACAACAGTTTTGCGGAGTAATGCGTAAAGCGATTTCGTTTAACTAACGCATCAAATTGCAAGAATTGATTTTGATTCAATGCCTGAATTCCGTTACGAACAAGCTCACGATTTTTACCCCAAAGCGGCATTACATCCGCAACCGTAGCAGTGCATGCCAAGGCAAGCATGTATGAATCACTTAAACCCATGCGTTCCGCAACACAATATATGAGTCCACTGGCACACATTGATGCTTCATACGGACTGCATACGTCGGGATGTAAAAACGCATCAGCGGTGACGGGTTCATCAATGATATGATGATCAACCACCGCAACACGCATTCCTAACGCTTGCGCATACGCAATCTCTTCATGAGCCTTAACCCCGTTATCGATAATTAAGACATCCTTGTAGCCCCGTTTGTGAGCCATGGTTATGGTCTCCTTTGAGACCCCGTATCCTTCTTTAAGTCGATTTGGAATATAATAACCGACTTCAAGATTACATTTTTTTGCTAAGAGCACCGCAATACTTGTTGAAGAAACACCATCACAGTCATAATCGCCACAAACAATGAGTTTAGTAGCACGTTGATAGAAATCAATGATGGAATCGATGGCCTTATTGGAAACAATACGGTCTGTTGGATTGAATAATTCCTGTAATTGAGAGTCCGTTAAGTTCATCGTTTTAAGCGTTTCTTGTACAAGGGGTGATAAAGCGTTAGTCATATCGTTCACGTTTGTGTACCCACCTTTTAATTAACCAAGCAATACAATAGAGGATGATTAAAGCTAAATAAATCGCAAAAACCATCATCATTAAAATCGCAATCATTTCAACCGTTATTGGAACCGGAATAATTATTAGAATCGGTGTTGAAATAATCGCAAATAAAATGAGATTAAGCATCAATGAGTCCATAAACTCCGATTCAAACAAATCTAAATTAAAAAATCGATTTAAGGAATATTGAGAACTGTAATAACATCCAATGATTAATGGAATCGTCCAGACAATGTAAACCGTCTCTCGACTCCATTTAATATGATAAACCATCGTTAAGAAGACAAAGAGCATTGAGGACAACACACTTAAAATTGGAATCAAGATATTCCGTTTAAATCCAAAAATACAACTTACCATAATCCATGATGCAAGAATAAACACACCTAAGGTTAGATAGAAATCGACATCTTCAAGAGGAAATAGATTCTCAGGGGTATCGTAATAAGTTCCCTTAACATTAAATTTCGTCTTAACCCCACGCGCAGCAGCACCCAATTGTTTGGACGTGACATTTTCATCAAAATGAATCCATGTGTCGCCCTGTTCGGTTACCTCATAGCTTAATTGATTATCAAAAATTCCCACTTCATAAAGCGTCGCTTGAAGTTCAAGGTATGCCGTTGATCGCGCATCATTCATAATTAATACATTTTGATTTGCAAAATCCCAACCCTTGTGTAAATCAATCCCCTTGGCGATCGCAAACAGGGTACTTAATAGCAAGACTGCAAGCATAACTGACACAGTGTTTTTAAATAACGCATGGGTAGGTTGGGTTATTTTTAAAACATTAATATTTTGAAAATGGATAAAACTCGATGATTTTGGAATTTTTAATAGGAATCGTTCAAATACAAAATTAAATAATAGGAATTGTATTAAAACAATATAGCCTAAGAAAATCATGTACCATCCGGTACGAACAAGCCCATATCGATTCAAAACGACCGCAACAAAACCAAAAATCAAATAAAATGCGGAATGAAGCAACGATACACGAATGTGTCGCTTACGGATATCTTGACGCGACTCCACAACCTCATGCAAGGTTAAGCCTTCAGAGTCCACTAAATACATCTGTTTTTGGTAAACAAGCATCATAAAAGAAATCAAGACTGAATACCAGAGCGATTTTGTAAACGGATAACCAAATAACGAAACTAAAAGCAGGGATAACATCACACCAATTACGATTTCCATCCCTGCAATCCATCCAAAAAACCGAAACCTAAAACAAAAATAACCGACCGTTAAGGCCATAAATAAAACCAGATACAAACTAATAAAGCTCTGAGTACTCATCAATTTTGTAACCGATCCAAATGTTCCTGTATTCCAAACCACTAAATCTGATACATGAGCATCAATACTATTAACAAGGTCGGTTATATTTTCGACACCTGAAAAGGATAACGCATAGTGATTTGAATCAATCACACGTTTACGCCATTCACGATTATTGCGTGTTTGGTTTGAAAGAAAGTTGTTTAAGCCCGTACGATCTTTTGTTTCAACGATTAGACGAACATCGTGACCAAAGCCCAAACCCGTATTTAATCGCCCAACCGTCGTAAGCGTCAAAAAACCTACCAAAACAGTAACAATGATTACAATAAACGAAACTCTTAACTCAGCTTTTGTTTTCATTGAATCTCCTCGTCCTCAAATAAATTCTGATAGTCTTCAAGAGATGATTTTAACCCATTGATTTTAGATTCCGTCGCAAGCCACCTTACAACATCTTCATCCGTCGTTTTAAAAATATCATCGGCTAATTCACTTAACCGAGATGGCTCTTTATGACGCCATACATAGGTTGTAAACATGCGGTACAAATCATCATATGAAACGCCTTTTAATCCATTATTATGTATTTGACGAAGTCTTAATGTTAGTAACAATTTAAATTGTTGTGTATTATCATCTTTCATACATTCACCTAGCCTCATCACGTATATGATACACGAAAAACACAAAAGAAAAAACTTTAACTAGAGAGTTTTAACGTATTCTTTAAATATGTTACCACGAATTTCAAAATTTTCAAATTGGTCATAACTTGCACATGCAGGAGACAATACAATGATATCGCCAGGTATTGCATGCGATTTCGCCTCTATAAACGCTATTTTCATCGAATCGACTTTGATGGCAAACGGAAATACTTCACAAATTTGATCAGAACTCTGACCAAATACATACAAGGTCTTAATGCGTGATTCATAAGGTTTAAGGAGATCAAATGAAATATGCTTATCAAAACCACCCGCTAATAAGATAATGGGTTTTTCAAAGGCTTGAAGACATACCTCTGTAGACTCTGGATTGGTTGCTTTTGAATCATTATAATAACGAACCCCATCCACTTCATCCACAAATTCAATACGGTGTTCCACACCACTAAATGTTTGAATCACATTTTGAATGGCTTGAAGATCAACACCCGCTAGAAAAGCAAGGCTCGCCGCAAAAGCCGCATTCATTAAATTATGCGCCCCCACTAATTTTAAAGACGCAACCTCGAACAATGCTTGGTCCAGGAAATATACCCAACCTTGACGGACACATATATCGGCATCGTGAGTAATTGATAAATTATAAACCGTTCCTTGATAATCGCGTGTTAAGCGCATAATGTTTTCATCATCACAGTTACGAATAAATGTTTTAACGTTGGGTAGGATATTTAGCTTTGCCTTGTAATAGTCATCAACCTGGTCGTAACGATCCATATGATCGGGACTTAAATTCATAAGCGCATAAACTTCCGGTGAAAAGGTCGGTGTTCCTTCCATTTGGAAAGCCGATATTTCTAAGGCGACATCACGAACAACATCTCCATCGCGATAAACCGCTTCACTCAATGCATATCCCACATTCCCTGCAAGCAATGCGTTCGAATCTTTCTTTAATAACATTTCATGAAGACATGTAGTTGTGGTTGTTTTACCATTGGTCCCCGATATCGCATAAAACATTGCGTTTTTCGCATACCGTGATGCAATTTCGATTTCATTATAGGTGCGTGAAAATTGGGATACAAGTGGATGATCATTTGGAATCCCAGGATTTTTAATTACATAATCGTAAGGTGCGACAAGACGCAGATCTTTATCATCTAAAGAAACTTTGATCCCCAAAGCTTCAAGTTCATGACGCTCCGGAAAGTCTTGATTTGTCGTCAAAATCACTTCACAAGCTTCTTTATTGAGAAGACGAGCACATCCAATCCCTGAACGTGCTCCTCCAATAATTAACGCATTCATACTATGCAATCGCGTTTAAGGCTAAACCAATGATGGCAAACGCTACACCAAGTGCATAGAAGAAATTGACGACATTTTCCTCTTTCCATCCATTGAGTGTAAAACTGTAATGAATCGGCGTATATTTAAATACTTTTTTATGTCTTAATTTCCAAGACGTCCGTTGAATAATAACACAGAGTGTTTCAAAGACAAAAACGCCTCCAACAATCGCTAAAAGAATTTCTTTATTGAGCAATACCGATACCCCAGCAAATAAAGCCCCTAAAGCAAGCGATCCGACATCACCCATGATAATCTTGGCAGGCTTGCGATTATAAACCAAAAATCCAAGAAGACCACCGATAACCGCTAAAAGAACCATAAATACATCCATCCGGTTCAAGGTGTATGCAACAAAAGCAAATGCTGCAAACGCAATAACACTTGTACCGCCAGCTAATCCATCCATCCCATCAGTTAGGTTTACGGCATTTGAAGCACCCGCAAAAATAAACATTAACAGTGGTAAATAGAACCAACCCAGATCAATGGGTTCTTTCATAAATGGAAGTGCGAGTTTGTTATCACCACCCATTTTTATATAGATAACATAAAATAAAACAGCCAATAACAACTGTGAAAACATCTTAACTTTTGGTGAAAGACCGTCGTTTTTGCCTTCTTTCACAATTTTATAATCATCAATGAGACCAATCAGTGCATACATTGCGTACACACCGATAAGTAAAAGAACCGAGCCATTGAAATTAAATCCGTTAAAAACAAGAGCAACTAAAACCGAAACAACAACAAAAATAAAGCCTCCAAAAGTTGGTGTTTTTTGTTTGTTTTTAAATTCTTCTAATGCATATTCACTGACTTTTTGTTCCATATTGCTTGTTTGAAGATATTTAATAAATCTTGGATAAGCAACAACACTGAGCGCAAATGCTGTTAACATCGCGATAATTCCTACAATCATAATCTTTCTCCCTTACATCTTACTTATTATAACAAATTCTTAATTCAGTTTAAGTGAAACCGTATCTTCTTTTGTGAAAATTGTTCCTGGCGGAATAGACTGTTCAGTAACATATCCCGAACCCGACAGTTCCGCATTTAATCCCGAAATACTCATAAAACTGAGTACTTCTTTACGTGTCCACCTTTTAAAATCTGGTAAGGTCATATTATGATCGCCAGCATAGAGATAAACCCGCTCATTATTGATAACCTGACGATTTACTTCGGGTTTCTGGTTAATAACTGTTTCACCATCACCAATTACAACAGGTTTGTAACCTAAAGACTCAAGTGACTCTTTCGCTTTAGGAACCGGTGAATTAATATAATTTTGAAGTTCCTGAACTGTTATTTCAGAAATAGATTCCTTACCACCTTCGTTGGTCATCCCGTAAGTCGCAGCGATTTTATGAAGGACATCACGAATGTAAACCGCTGAATAATCAACATCATGACCATAATTCGCTTTATAGGCTGTATAAACAAGCACTTCCGGATCTTCATACGGTAATGCTACCGCACTTGAAAAGTTATAGATTGTTGGGGAATAACCCGGTACCCCTTCAACAACCGTTTGCGCAGTACCTGTCTTCGCAATCACATTAGTCTCGGGAATATTAAAACGATACCCTGAACCCGTAATATCTACAACATATCGCATTAAATCTTGAACTTTTTTTGCGGTTTCTTCAGAAAAGACTTTACCAAGATTTTGGGTTTGTCCTTTATAAATAACTTCACCAGTCTGTGAATTTTTAATTTCATCGATGTAATAAGGTTTAACCATAACCCCTTTATTTAAAACAGACGTGTAAGCTTGAGCAAGCTGTAAGATCGAAGCACTTGACCCTTGACCAAAACCGTTACTGATTTTCTCTAGCGGTTCTTGCCATAAATCATAGCCTTGTTCTTCTGGTATTTTATCCGTATTTACGTTTTTATAAAAACCAAGTTTATATAAATAATCGTGGAACACTTCTGGATCTAGTTTATTCGTAAGTAATTCCGCGATCATAACGTTCGAACTTAATGCATACCCATAGTCATATCGCATTTGACCATAAGTATGACCCCCTGCATTGGTAATGGTATGAACACTGCCATCCTCAGAGGGTAATCGGTATGCTTTATTATTTTGAACCCCAACATGGAATGGATTGGAATCAAATGTTTCCTCATTATTCCAGACACCTTCTTCAATGGCTGCAGCGACGGTGAATGTTTTCATCGTTGAACCCGGTTCAAAAGTACTTTGAGATACACGGTTCGTAAAACCATTACTGAAATCAGGCGCATTCGGGTCAAAACTTGGTGCATCTCCCCACGCTAAAATCTTTCCAGTTTTAACTTCCATAACAAGTCCCCAAGCTTCTGATGCCTTAACACCCGGATCTTGGGTGATGCCAAGCAGTGCACGTTCTAATGAATCTTGAATCCCACGATCAAGGGTTAACTTTACATCATTACCATTAATTGGATCTTTCCGCTGTCCATCATCGAAACGAAGTCTAAAATTATCACGATCATGGGTGTATTGTTCAAATCCATTGGTTCCTTCCAATACATCGTTATAGGCACTTTCGAGTCCCATCTGACCAACTTGCCCCTCTTCCAATTCATCATATTGTGAGTAACCAATCAACTTCGATGCAAAAACTTTTAAAGGATAATTCCGGGTAATAATTTTTTCAAACATCAATCCCGGAATTCCCGAGTTTTCAAGTTCTGTTTTTTGATCTAAGCTTAAATACTTACCGGCATATCCAAACTCTACTTGAAGCGCATCCTGACTAATAATTTCCATAACTTTATCATATGGCGTTCCAATAACCTCGCTAATAACCTGTGCTGCCTTTTCTTTGTAATCAATATGTGCAGGCGTTTTATCCGAATGCATCCGTGATTCGTCAAGACTTGCTTGTAACGTATAGGCAACAAGATCTTGTGCGATTACCGTATCATTTCGATCAACAATTTTACCACGATTCGCAGGAATTTTACGTTCTACTGTATGGATTCCATTGATGTCATCACGAAAATCCGTACCCGAGTTTAAATGATAACCCAGTACGGATACAACAAAAACATTGGCACCCACTACAACAAAGAGGAGCGCCATTGTGATGGATACAATTAAAACTTTATAGTTTGCACTTTTTCGTAACTTCTTCTTTTCCAAATCTAATCACCATGCTTTACGGTTACAACATTATGTGTGTTATCTAATCCAGCTTCCGTTGCGATTGACACCACGCGGTTTGAATCACTTAAATCTTGAATCTCAGCTGTTAGCTTTTCATTATTGACATTAATATCTGCTTGTTGTTGTTTAACAACTTGAATTTCTCGTGCAAGACGTGCATTTTCAGAACGAACAAAAATTTGCGTAACAAATGAAAATAATAATGCTATCGTGAATACAAAACCAACAAGTCCACTCCAACGAATTGTTTTCTTTTTTCTTTTAATTACGTGTTTTGCCATAATTATTTCACCCTTTCGATCCCTCTTAAGATTGCACTATGTGCGCGATTATTAAACTCTAATTCTTCTGCAGAGGCCTTGAGTGCCTTTGAAACCAATTTATAATTAAGTACTTGTTCTTCAATGATTGGTAGTTTTGGATCAACCTTTTTGGGTTTACCGTAGTTACTGAAGATTCGTTTAACAATTCTATCTTCGATAGAATGGAATGTGATAACAACAACACGGCCACCTGGCTTAATAACATGAACCGCTTGTTCAACTGCATCCTTAACTTCTTCAAACTCATTATTAACTTCGATACGCAAAGCTTGAAATGTTTTCTTAGCCGGATGTCCCTTTTTAAGTTCTTTTCCTGGATATGCACGTTTGATCAACTCAACGAGTTCAAATGTTGTTTCCACGGGTCTATTTTCAATTATCTGTTTAACAATACGACGTGCATACCGCTCATCCGAATTGTCTTTCAGTATCTGTACCAATTTTTCTTCATCATATTCATTCACAACTTCATAAGCACTGAGCGCTTGGGTTTGATCCATACGCATATCCAACCTGCTATCAAAACGATAACTGAATCCACGATCTGCATCATCAAACTGAGGTGATGAGACGCCTAAGTCAAATAGAAACCCATCCACTTCGTGAATACCCAACTCATTGAGTTTATCCGTAAGTTGCGTATAACTCCCGTGAACCATCGTGACTTTATCACCGAAACCTTCGAGGCGTTTGGAAGTACGTTCAATCGCATCAAAATCTTTATCGAACCCAATAAGTCTTCCTGTTGTCAATTGCTTACAAATTTCATAGCTATGACCTCCGGCACCTAATGTTGCGTCAACATATATTCCTTCTGGATTTATATTTAATAATTCAATTGTTTCATCAAGCATGACTGATATATGTTTCATTAGAAAAACTCCGTTAGCGATTCTGCTATTTCTTCAAAATTCTCGCTCGCTGCATCACAGTATTCAGTCCATCGTGTTTGATCCCAAATCTCAACATGATCGCTTACCCCAACTACAACACAATTTTTTGTTAACTTTGCTTCTTGTGTTAAATGTGCAGGGATACGAATCCGACCTTGCGAATCCAGATCACATTCGGCGGCCTTGGACATAATCATATGTGTATACATACGAACTTCTCGTTTCGTTGATGGCAACTTTTTTAAGTTCTCATAGACTTGTTGCCATTGTTCAAGTGTGTAAAGTGCGAGGCATCCATCGAGCCAACGCGTAACAATCATTGCTTCGCCGAGCTCCTCACGGAATTTAGCGGGAACAATGATTCTTCCTTTGGTATCGATATTGTGCTGATATTCTCCAATAAACATTGAATTGTCCCCACTTTCCTCCACTTCTTACCACTTTGTACCACTATTGTATCATATCACCTGATATATGGGAAGAAATCAACCCACAGAAAAAGGAGTGGCATAAGCCACTCCCAAAGCGTTTTTTTATCATTTCACGATTATTTCAGAAAACTTAAGATTAAATTTCGTACAAATTGAACTTTTAAGGCTAAGATTGCGATTATATACGCCAATACTGCTACAAGGATGATGACAATCGTCGACAATTTACCCGGAATCAAGTATTGAACAGGATTTTTGAGGAGTACAACCACAACACCCATAATGAATGCTGCCAATGTAATCTTGATGAAATCCAATGCAATAAAACGCAAGCGCGAACGCGGTATATGTTTCTTCATACTCTTATATAACGGAACACATGAAATCAATGCCGCCAAGGAGTACGCAAAGGACAATCCAGCCAAAGGCATTCCAAATTTACCGAAAATAAAACTAAACAACACCATTCCGACAACAAACAGTACCGATACAAGAACGGTATTGCGAACCGGCCCCTTCATATCGTGATACGCATAATGGATTCGGAACATTAACTCCGCATCGCATATGCAAAAAGAACAATCGTATCACAAATAAAGATTGGAACAATCACAGAGATATCCGCAGGTGTTACTGCACCACGCAAGAATACAAACTCCACAATACCACGTGCTAAGGTTATAAATCCAACCATCGCTGGCAATACAAACAATGCAATCATCAGCACCGCATCGTTGATCGAATCATTCACCTTACGCATATCCTTCTCAAACACACTCTTTGCAATAGTTGGGTAGGTTACTTGGAGAATTGCGATAATAAAGATCCCTTGCACAAAACCAATAAGCTTCGTGGCATAAGTCATATAACTATAACCACCCTCACCTTGTAAAACGGTCGCATAATTTTTCATTACAATATCATTAAATTGACCTAGAAATGAAGATAGTACCAATGGCAACGCTAAAGCAACCATTGAACGTAAATCGTCATCTTTTAAATCAATAACAGCATGATATACAAAACCACTACGCCACATAAAGAATAAAATGATTACTGCTTGCACAATCAGCGCAATAAGTTGCGCATAACCAAGAATGTAAGGATTCCCTGCTTTACTACTAATGGCAATCCCTGCAATGACAATAAGATTCATTGGAATTGTTACCATTGCGGGAACGATAAAATTTCCTTTTACATTAAGATATCCTGTTCCCAGTTGCATCACCGCTACTGAGAAAACACCGAGGGATAACGTTCGGACGAAAACAACCGCATACGCCAATGTTTCACCTTTAAATCCACCCGCTACTATTTTTAGAACAACTTCCGGAACTAAAAACATAAAAAGCGATAACACTAAAGAAAACACAATCATAATGTTAAGAACATTACTTGCAAATCGATCACCACGTTTTTTGTCTTCATGAGAAATCTTTGTCAGCATTGGAATTACCCCGGTAATCAAAGCCGAACCAATCACTGACAACACAACCGTAGGGATTGCTACCGAAGCATTAAATGCATCGGTGATGGCCCCCATACCAAACATTGAAGATAAGGTAATATCACGGATAAAGCCTAAGACTTTAGACAGGACACCGATAAACATTACAATAATCGTCGTTTTTTTCATGTTAGATTACACGCCATTCTAGTTCTAACTCAACATCGTATTCATCTTTAACACGTTTCTTACATTCTTGAATCACAGCTTGAACATCTTCAACGGATGCATGACCCACATTCACAATAAATCCAGGATGTTTCTCAGATACCATCGCATCACCCACACGGAATCCACGAAGATCAACACCATCAAAAAGTTTCCAAACAAAGAGTGATTCACCGTTTTTATCTTTTGGTCGCTTAAACACACTTCCTGCATTCGCATAATTACGTGGTTGTTTCACATAACGCTCATGGCGATAGTAAAGCATTTTTTCCAACGCTTGATTATAATCGCCTTCAATTGTTTTTAATCCACTTCGTAAAACATAAACCGGCAGGTCATTCAAACGTGAATAACGGTAACCGAAAAATGCTTCATCGGGAATAAGACGTTCAACTTCTTGTGTTTCATAATTAAACACTTCAATCCAATTTACAAATTGCCCAATCGCATATTGCCATTGACCTGCATTCATAATTAATGCACCACCAACAGTTCCAGGAATATCTTCACAGAATTCCATATCACCTAAAGATTGCTCACACGCAAACCAAGCAAGACGATTTAAACGAACCCCTGATTCTGCAACAATCTCATTATCAACAATTTCCAAATCATTTAATAAAATTGTGATAATAAATACGGTATTATCATCATAATGCTCTTGAGAAAAAATCATGTTTGATCCATTTCCAACAAGAACAATGCGTTTCCCTGTATGATCGCGTAATGCTTCCACTAATCCATCAACAGTATGAGGAATTATCACCGTATCCGCTGTTACATCTAACCTCATTGTATTATAGCGTTTTAACGACGCATTTTTCATCACAAAATAATCTGCCATAAGAACTCCTTTTATATAGTGTTACCAATGATAAATATACACGTTACTGTTCAATTATTCAAGTTCACGTATAAGATTTGGTAAATCCGCAACGGTAAAAATTCCGAGCGGTTTTTCATTTTGTTTTCCTGTTTCTGTCACAATAATTGCAATGACACTTTTTCCACGATTGTGATTTGTCTCATAGACCTACAACAATTCAGGAATCGACATGGTCAAGGGTACAAAAACAACCCGATCATCTGGTTGATAATATTTGAGTAAGTCCTCAACACGCATCATCGCCAAATCATAAGACGTACGTGACGCATCCTCCATCAGTCTTTGGTATAATCGCGGATGCACCACCCCAACATAAACATGTTTATTATACACCGGAATTGCCGAGTAATGTTGATGGTTTTGTTGCTTCACCATATCGAGCAATAACGTATCCGAAGGGACACTGAATGGTTTGTCATGCACTAAGTCCATCACTGTTTTACGATTATAAATTTTCGAGACAATTGTTTGAATATGCGTAACAACTGAGTCATGCGGTTCTGCAATCGCTTCTTCATTACCACCACGATTATGAACAATCGCATTACGCAATTGAGCATACTCCACTAAATCTGTTTGAAAATGACGAATAACTTCATCTTTTCGCGCACCCATATGAACCATTTGCACAAAACCAACACTGGGATTATTTAATAAATTTCGCAAATACATTTCAATTTGTACAAAAGCATTTAAAAATAAAACTGAATTCGCTGTGGTATCGCCCACTACGACCCCTCCTTATTTGCGACGATTAAATCGCTAATTTGTTTTTGTATCGATGCAACACTTTCTTCTGAAGGCCAATATACATAATATTTATAACGACCATCTTGGCTGTAGGTTGGTTGCATATCACCGGTACCGCGAAGATAATCTTCTTCAAAATGCCAACGATCACTGGTTTCAATTTGTTTAGAAATCAATTTAGAGATACTACCATCATCCAGATTAGTATCAACAACTTGGCTTACAAGCCCTGTTAATTGTGGTGCCTTAATCAGGTTTTCAGTTTGTGTAGCTTTTTCAAAGATTGCCTTGACCAATTCTTGATGGTGTAAACCACGGGCAACATCACCATATTCTACATGGTCTCGCTCACGCGCAAAAGCCAGAGCCTTTTCACCATCAACATGATTCATGCCTTTCATAAACACATCCCCATTCTCAGTGATAAAATCATAATGAGAGAGAACATCCACACCTTCTAAGGTATCAACTATCTGAACCAAGCCTGTGAAGTTAACACGAATATAATAGTTAATATCAATATTAAATAGCTTTTCAAGCGTCTTAACGGAACAAGTAACGCCATAAAGACCTGCATGTGTCAACTTATCCATTTCACCATTTTCACACCCCAACGGAGCATATGTATCACGCGGGACAGAGACCGTTAAGACTTCGTTGGTATTAGGATTCACAGATAACAGAAGGTTCATATCACTTCGTGATCGTGTAACAACCTCTCCATATACATCAATACCACTTAGATAAATGGTAAACGGTTCTTTTAAAACATCCACATGCTTCACAATAGAATCACGGCTTAGACGGTATTCATAGCTATTGACTAAAATCGTATCTTTTAAAAAGTCGGGATACAGAAAGGATAAGTTCGCAAGCATTGCTTTGTTTACAAAAAGCCCATCAATCTCTTGAGCATAAAACGAAGAAACAACTTCATCTATATCCGAGAATTTCTTAAATCGATCGGTTCCAATCTCATTTTTAAGGTCATCAGAAATGGCCTCAAGATGATTTTCTTTTACACCATAGAGTCCAATAATCGGATTATTCGCGAATTCATGATCTTTCATTCGCAATAAATCATACTTAATGAGTTCGTATTCTTTAGTATCCGCCATTTGATCGACAAATCGTTGAGAACTAAATACAAATAAACTGGTTATCAGGATACAAATCGCAATTAAATAACGCCAAAATGGTCGTTTGGTCACAATCATGACCACCATTGCAACGATAACCGCCACAACTAATATTATAAGACGGTTCCGTATCGGCATATACTTCGTAAATACTAAAACGCATGCTAAGCATGCGAATGAAAAAATTACTGCCAATGGACCGAAAACGACTGATTTACGATTCATACTAAACACTCACTTTCCCAAATTTTCCCATATTTTCACATAAAAAAAAATCTTGGATATCCAAGACTTAATTATATTATTTAACCTCGTCGCGATTTGCACGGTGTGGTAATTTCCACTCCGCAGTTTGAGGATCTTTAGCTAATGTCACATTAGGTAATTTGTAATGTGTACGACGTTTGTTTTTTCTTGCTTTAGATGTGCGTCTTTTTGGAACTGCCATCGTCTCACCTCCATTTAATCAAACTTAAAGTCTTTTAGTTTTGCAAGTCTAGGATCAATCTCTTGACTCTTCTCTTTTGTATAATCTTCTTCAGTCATAACCTGCCAGCCATCTCCCTCTGGATATTCCTTAAGATCCGGATGGATTGCCTTTAGGGGAACTGCAGCTAAGATAGAATCCACGATATATGGATCAAGATCAAGCTCTTCACCTTCAATTTCAATACCTACTTCGTCATCTTCGAGTTTCTCGAAACTAAACACATCACCAATTGGAATCGAAAATTCGATATCAAATGGTTCAAGTGTAATGGCGCAGGGTACTGTCATAATACCTTCTATTGTCAGATCGGTAATTAATTTAGAAGTGTGTTCGTCATAATAACCATGACCTACTGCGAAGATCTCACGTAAAGCAGTACATAGAGAAAAACCTTTCAAGAGATCTTGATCGATGATAATTTCCTCGTCTATTTCTAAACGTGGTGATTTTAACCGATCTAAATCAGCTCTATAAAATTTCATACTCTCACCCTACTCTTTAACGCTACTTAATTATATAGATTACAAACTGGAATGTCAAACGAAACCGTTCATGTTTGCGATGATTCGTTTTTTTATAAAATCAACCTTAATTTTGTATAGCCTGTATAATTGTAAAACTAAAATAACATACTCTTTATATCCTTAATAGCATAACAAGTCAAGATTTATTTATTTTAGACCAATAAGATTCTTATACACAAAAAAAGAAAAGCTCTATTATCAGTGGAGTAGTAAACTAAAAGTAGACAAGTAAAAAAGACTTGTCTACTTTTTTGTGTAATAATAAAATCAGAGATAAAACGGAGGTATTAATGATGGGAAGACCCAAAGGTGGATTAAATAATAAATGGACTTATGAGGATCGTATTAAAGTCGTTACACGTCATATTGATGAACATATAAGTGCTGCGAAACTATCACAAGTCCTAAAGGAACGATTAATGGTTGGATTGATCGATTCATGCGCGATGGTAAGGAGGGTTTAAAAAACAAGAAAAAGACAGGAAATCATTTTTCTGCGCTTCATACGAGTAAATCATTAACTGAGATCGAACGACTTCAACTCGAAATTCTAAAACGAGATATTGAGATTGCACGATTAAAAAAAGGGTACCAGGTGAAAGGAGTTGGTGTAAACAAGGAGTTCGTTACTTTAAAAGACAAGAATTCCAAATAGCACATGACTTATCTTTTAAACATCCGATTACGTTCATTCTTAGATTTATGAATTTGAACCGATCTGGTTATTACAAGTGGTTAAAGCATAAGAATGATCTCAATATTTATGAACAAAAAAGAGCGATTCTTAGCTTTGTGATTAAAGACTGGCATCGCCGTTTTCCAAGTTATGGTTATCATGATATCGCTGCAGTCATGAGAAAGCAAAGTGATTTAGGGATTGAATTTTCCGATAATTTAATCCACAAGTGTTGCAAGTTTTTAAATATTAAATCAAAAGTTAAACACTATTCCTATAAAAAACCTGGAACACAAAGTCGAATTTATCCTAATATTATAAAGAATCAATGGAGGCAACCAAACCTTTAGAAATTATTGTTTCAGATATGACACATATTCGAAACAAAGGGATTAATATGAATGGACTTTAATGGTTGATACCTTTAACAATGAAATTATCAGTTCTGCATTATCGCGTACAACTGGTGATCCTAAGCCTTACTACAAGTGTCTCGAGGATCTCCTTGCGCTACTTAAGGATAATAAAAAAACAGCTCCCACGATTCTTCACACAGATCAAGGAGCTGTCTACCACTCTAAAGCTTTCGCTAAAGCGCATGAAAATTATAACATAATTAGATCTATGTCGCGAGCTGGAACACCTACAGATAATCCAATTATCGAATCATTAAATGGATGGATTAAAGCAGAAATGGCGTGTGATTATCAATACTGGTCCGTAGATAACTTTGAAAATTTTATCGAAGAATATGTACATTATTTCAATTTTGAAAGACCTGCTTACTGTTTAAATTACAAAACCCCTATCCAATATAAAATGGATAAGGGTTTCTAGTCTTTTATTAATGTCTACTTTTGTTTGACAACTCCAATTATCAGCTTCTCTTTTTTTCTATTTATTTATAAGGGGAAAGATTATGTATGATTTTTGGTTATTCATAAGGGGATATGAATAAAGGAGAAGAGGAATCATACGTGTAAGAGTTTCTTCTTACACTTGAATCATACACAAATAATATGTAAGAAATATACCAGAAGTATGTAAGATTATGTGACTGGTATTTTTTCAATCGCATCGTCATAGACTTCTTTAATTTTTTGCATACTAACGTGCGTATAGATTTGCGTTGTACTCAGAGATTCATGACCCAAAAGCGTTTGAACAACACGTAAACTCGCACCATTGTCCAATAAATGCGTCGCAAAGCTATGTCGCAACATATGTGGATGCAACTTCATCCGAAGTCCTGCGGTCTTACCTTGGTGCTCTAGAATGTGTTGTATTCCGCGTGACGTAAGTGGATTTCCTCTTTGATTTAAAAAAACAGCATGTGATCTTGAACTATTGGCAATTTGAGGCCGATATACATTGAGATACGACCAAAGCTTAGGAACTAATGATTCATAGAAAAAAAGTTGACGTTCTTTATTTCCTTTACCAATTACCCGTAACGATCGTTCTGTGAGATCTAAATCATGAATCTGTAAATCAACAGCTTCACTTACCCGCAAACCACATGCGTACATCAATTCAATCATCACCTGATTTCGCACACCTAATACAGAATCATCACAACTTAGGAGTAGTGTTTCAATTTCATCGTACATGAGAAAATGGGGAAGATGTCTTCCTTGTCGTTTAATCTTAATTTGTTGAAACGGATTGTCTGCAAGTCCGTAATTGACCTGCAGAAATTTATAGAAAGATCGTAATGTCGATATTTTACGTGCAACACTTGCACTTGACAGTTTTGAATCATAAAGCATATTTAAGTAATCGTATGCTGTCGAGCGCCCTACATCTTTTAATGGTATGTCTTCAATAAAATCAAGAAATTGCCGAATATCACGTTCATATGCAAGATTTGTATGCTCGGATGACGTATTGGTTATCGCAATATGACGCATAAAATCGATTACAATATCTTCAGTCTTCATTCAATCACCTCTTTTTTTATTATACGCTAATCTCAAGAAAAAAAGACACCGAAGTGTCTTAACCAAACTGTGAAACGAGCTTATCGATATGTGCAAGACTGCGAACCGACATTGCTTCACGATCTTTTAAACGATTGCCTACAATTCCAAAGTTTGCATTCATCGGTTGGAATTGTGAGGGATTCGCATGTGAAACATAATAAGCCATCGAACCCATGACTGTTTCTTGAGGTAAGTCAATCAACGGTTCTTGTTTAAGGAATTGAGCCATATTAAGTGCCGCTACAAGTCCACTGGCCGCCGATTCAACATACCCTTCCACGCCACTCACTTGTCCCGCAAAGAAAAGCGTTGGTTGCGTTTTTGATTGATAGTGATGGTTGAGAAGTAATGGTGATTTAATGAAGGTATTACGGTGCATCACACCATAGCGAACAATTTCAGCATTTTCCAATCCTGGTATCATTTGAATAATCCGTTTTTGATCTCCCCATTTTAATCGCGTTTGGAATCCTACGAGATTATACAGTGATCCAGCAGCATTATCTTGACGTAATTGTACGACAGCATAAGGGCGCGTACCATCTGGTTTTTCCAAACCAACAGGTTTTAACGGACCAAATAGCATGGTTTTGATACCACGGCGAGCCATAACTTCAACGGGCATACACCCTTCAAAAACTTTGACATCTTCAAAATCACGCATTGGAGCTTCTTCCGCTTCTAAAATAGCACGATGGAATGCTTCAAATTGATCACGATCCATTGGACAGTTTATATAATCCTGACCATCACCCTTGTCATAACGTGATTTACGATAGGCAATATCAAAATTAATGCCATCCACAGAAACAATCGGTGCAATCGCATCATAAAAATACATCTCTGATTGTCCAAGATAATTCATTAAGTACTTTGAAAAATTATCAGATGTAAGGGGACCTGTCGCAACAATCGTTGGCAAATCATCCAGTTCCGTCATTTCACGATTTGAAATGATAATATTGTCCATTTTCGAAATTTTTTCTGATACCTTTTCACTAAAACCAACACGGTCAACGGCTAGCGCACTACCGGCTGGTAAACGATGTTCATCCGCTGATTTCATAATAATACTATCAAAACGACGCATTTCTTCTTTTAGTAGTCCAACAGCGTTATTTAAATCATCCGAACGAAATGAATTTGAACATACGAGTTCCGCAAAATGTTCTGTAACATGAGCTGGCGTCATTTTAACCGGACGCATCTCAACAAGTTCTACAATAAATCCACGTTTCGCAAGTTGATAAGCAGCTTCACTTCCTGCTAATCCTGCCCCTATAACTCTAACTTGAGGTTATTTCATAATTACCATCCTTATCTTAATTTATGCCAAAGAAAACTGACATACACTTCAAATTATACGCGATGCAT
This sequence comes from Erysipelothrix piscisicarius, assembly GCF_003931795.1. Classification (NCBI taxonomy): domain Bacteria; kingdom Bacillati; phylum Bacillota; class Erysipelotrichia; order Erysipelotrichales; family Erysipelotrichaceae; genus Erysipelothrix; species Erysipelothrix piscisicarius. The sequence goes on from NZ_CP034234.1 coordinate 1,449,309, forward strand.
CACCTTCAAACGTGTTTAATGCACCATAATTTTAAAAGCGATGTCAGCGTTTATTTAATCTTTAATTTCTTCACCTAATGGTTCATGCTCCGTTGACGCTTCTTTCGGCTTTTTCGTCTTTGGTTTCTTAGCATTTTCATTGGGTTGAATGTATCGACATTTAGGGAATCCTGAACATCCTACAAAGAACGTTCCGTAACGGCTCTTACGTTTTACTAAAGGTTCACCACAATCCGGACACATTTCGCCCGTTTTTTCAGGCTCTGGACGTTTATCTTGATCCAGCGCACGATTGTATCGACACTCTGGGAAGTTACCACATGCAATAAATTTACCAAAACGTCCAAATCGGTAAACAAGTTCACCGCCACAGTCGGGACAAACCTCTCCAACTTTCTCAACTTCGATTTTTTCCATTTTTTCATCAGCTTCTTCAAGCAATGGATAAAATTTATCGACAAATCGTTGCAGTGCTTCAACATTGTTTTCTTCACCTTCCGCAATACGATCAAGCTCATCTTCCATATTTGCGGTGTAATGAACGTTGATAATATCCGAAAAATGTTCTTGAAGTTTTTCGTTTGTTAGAATTCCTTGGTCAGTAGGTTTAAAGACTTTAGTTTTAGATGTTTCCGAAACTGCACCAAATGTTGCATATGCACGGTAAACGATCGTTTCCAAAATCATTGAATAGGTACTTGGACGACCAATTCCCAATTCTTCCAATTCTTTGATCAAGCGCGCTTCTGTATAGCGTGCAGGTGGTTGTGTAAAGTGCTGGTTCTTTTCAATTTTTTGTGCATTATAAGCTTTTGCTTCATCCAACTCACCCATGACCTTATCGGTTGTCTTTTCGTATTCATATACTCTTAAGTAACCGTCAAATGTCATAATCGATCCACTACCATTAAAATCATAATCATTTTGACTGAAAACAACACTTACTGAATCGGAAATGGATGGTGCCATAAGCGATGCAAGTGTTCGGTAATAAATAAAACGATATAATTTATATTCATCAGGGGTCAGGTAAGATTTCACAGCTTCGGGGCGACGCGAAATACTTGTTGGTCGGATTGCCTCGTGAGCATCCTGAGTATTTTCAGTTTTCTTACCTTGACGGTATTTACCTAAATATTCTTTACCATATTCTTCTACAATAAATGCCTTTGCGTCATCCACAAACACATTGCTAAGACGTGTAGAATCCGTACGCATATAGGTAATCAAACCTTCTGTATCTGCACCCATCTGAATTCCTTCATAAAGCTTTTGAGCGACACGCATGGTTTTCTTTGCAGGAAAACCGAGACGTGTCGATGCTTCTTGTTGAAGTGTCGATGTAATGAAAGGAAGTTTTGATTCTTTCTTACGTTTCTTCTTCTCAAGCTTTGTAATTTTAAAAGGTCCTTGTGATGCATCCAATACTGCTTGTGCTTCTGCTTCATTCGTAAGTTTTAGTTTCTTCCCTTTATAACGTTCTGCACTTGTCTCAATGATATTTCCCTCATTTTCAAAAAATGCGAGAACAGACCAGTATTCTTCTGGTGTAAATGCATCAATATCTTTTTCGCGATCTACAATTAGTTTTAACGCAACTGATTGCACTCGACCTGCGCTTTTACTTTTAATTTTAGCTTGCAATAATTTTGAAAGTTTAAAACCAATAATTCGGTCAAGTATGCGTCGTGTTTCCTGTGATTTTACCAAATTCATATCAATATGACGTGGTGATTCAAATGCACTTAAAACAGCATCTTTTGTAATCTCGTTAAAAACAACACGATTATCTTGATCGAGATCAACGCCTAGTTCATTCGCAAGATGCCAAGAAATTGCCTCTCCCTCACGGTCGGGGTCAGTTGCAAGATAAACAGCATCCGCTTTCTTCGCTTTTGCTTTTAATTCTTTTACAACATCTTTCTTATCTTTACTTATTTTATAAGTTGCTTCAAAGTCATTATCAAAATCAACACCCAGACCGCCTTTACCGGTCGTCGCTAAATCTCGTATATGACCTTTTGAAGAAACAACCTCAAAATCCTCACCAAGATACTTCTCAATTGTTTTAGATTTTGAAGGTGACTCAACAATTACTAAATTTTTCATAGCCAACACTCCTTAGTTTATATATTGGATAAATCTTCGAGGTTTGTCAACACCTCGGCTCCCTCCTGGATCAAAAGATTGCATCCGACTCCTGAAATATCATCCAGATTATGAGGAAGACATACAACCCTTCGATTTAATTTCAATGCTTCATTAACCGTATGCATCGTCCCACTTCGCGCTAAAGCACTCATCACATAGATGCTTTGTGATAAAGCTGCAATCAAACGATTTCGAAATGGAAAATAATGCTTTTGTGGATGCACACCTATCGGATACTCCGAAATCACAAGATGCTTTTGTTTCATAACATCAAAAACTTCGCGATGCTTAAATGGATAACATATATCTAAACCACACCCTACCACAGCTATCGATTGAAAATCAAGTGCACACCGATGCGCCATGATATCAATGCCGTAAGCCAGACCCGAAACAATGGTATAGTGTTCCCTTACATTACGAACAAATAATTCAGTCATTCTTAGAGCGTATTTACTTGGAGTTCTCGAACCCACTACTGCAATACAACGGGTATGGAGTAACGAGAGATTCCCTTCATAAAAAATAACGAAGGGTGGATCGTCCAACTCATAAAAACACTTTGGATAATCTCGATCTCCATAACAAATATAGTTTCCTTGATATTCATATGAGGGAACCCTTTTTCCCTCATGAATGAAACGACATATACTAGAATAATCCCCTCTTAAATGGATTGCAAGATTTTTTAAGTAATTTCTCACATTATCACCATTATTAGTTAAGCAATAAAAAAAACAAGACCTAAATATCAAACGATATTTGTGTCTCGTCTTTAAATCGAAAAGATTTTCGATGAATGGGACAACGACCAAACTTGAGAATTGCTTCTTTATGTTGTTTCGTCCCATATCCTTTGTGTTTCGCAAAACCATACTCTGGAAACTCAAGGTCATAAACTTTCATGAGCCCATCTCGAACCGTTTTAGCCAAAATACTTGCGGCAGCTATCGAAAGCGAACGTGCATCCCCTTTAACGATTGCTTCACACGGAACCGTGAGGTCATCTAAAGGCATGGCGTCGGTTAACACAATATCTGCTTTGCTCTCAAGAGCAATTTTTTTCATAGCATTTTGAGTTGCTCGATAAATATTATCACGGTCGATGACATCCACTGGAATAATCTCTGTAAATGTCCATAATGCATTGGATTCAATAATGGAAACCAACGCATCGCGTTGTTTTTCACTTAATTGTTTAGAATCATTAATACGAGCGTCATAAAATCCTTTTGGGAAAATAACACCCGAAACAACACAGGGACCAGCCATTGGACCTCTACCTGCTTCATCAATCCCAACAACAAGTTTTCCTTGCTCCCAGTAATTGATTTCAAATTCTTCTATAAGCGATCCCATGTAATGCGTCCAATCCGACCGTTTTGAATATCACTCAAAAACGCGACTCGTGTTTTATCGTCGTTCACCGTTCCACCTTCACCAAGAAGACCGCGATAACGTCCCACTTGGTCATAAAAATTATCAAAGGATTCAAGTTCATAACGACGCTTTAACTCTTCAGGTTTATACTGAATATAGTAATCACGAGCATAATCTGTAACCAATGCCATTGGATATCCTGTATCTTTTACAGATCCAATCACAGCACAAATAATCCCCATTTCCTCCGATTCAAATTTAGGCCACAACACACCGGGTGTATCAACCAATTCAAGATCTTGGGTTACTTTAATAAGCTTTAACGATTGGGTAACACCCGGTCTATTTTCAACACCTGCAGCCTTTAGAGCTGAGATTTTATTAATAACACTGGATTTCCCAACATTTGGAACACCTACAATTAATGCACGTGCGGTTCGAGGACGAATTCCACGACGTTTATCGCGTTCACGTTTCTCTTTTAAGACGATATCCGTCTTTTCAATAATCATTTTACGTACGGGATCGTTAATCACATCCACCAAAAGTACGACATTCCCTTCCGATTCAAGCTTTTCAACCCACATTTCACTCTGTTTTGGGTCCGCTAAATCTTTTTTTGTCAAAACAATAAGACGTTTCTTTTGTCCAATTGACCGTGACAAAACAGGATTTCGAGTCGACATCGGTGCACGAGCGTCACGACATTCGATGACAAAATCAACGACTTTGATTTGTTCTTCAATCAAGCGAATCGCTTTTGCCATATGACCCGGAAACCAATGTACCTGTGACATCAAATCACGCTCCTATTTTCCTACTGTTCTTATTTTGTTAAATGGTATAAAGACAAAGACATCTTTACTTTTAATTGCTTCACGTTTAAAGGTTCCATAATCTCGAGAATCACTTGAACGAATACGGTTATCCCCTAGCATAAAATACTCACCTTCGGGCACCGTTATCGGACCAAAATCACGAGAAAACTCTTTCCCTGTCGACGTCATTTCACGTACGTAATCTGTATCCAAGAAAGGTTGCTCAACTTCTTTCCCATCGATATATAATTTTTCATCACGTATTTCCACAACTTCACCTGGCAAACCAATTACACGCTTCACAATATGTTTTTTCTGTGAATCAAGATAGAGCACAAGAACATCAAAACGCTCTGGATCTTTCATTTTCATGCTTAAAATATTTGAAAAGCCTAATTCTTTATCGTTAAGACTCGGGTACATGGATAACCCTTCTACCCGAACAGGACGCGCAATAAATTGCGTTACTAAAATAACCAAAACAAGACTGATTACCATACTTTTAATAAAGTCTTTAACCGCGATTAAAAACTTATCATCGCCTTTATTCATTTCATACCCTCCCTACAATAAAGAAAAAGCCGTATAAATACGGCTAATACTAACGAATTTCTTTAATACGTGCTGATTTACCTGAACGGTCACGTAAGTAGTATAGTTTTGAACGACGTACTTTACCTTTACGTAATACAGTTACGCTGTCAATAATAGGTGAGTTGATTGGGAATGTACGTTCCACACCAATTCCTGATGACATTTTACGAACTGTAAATGATTCTGAAATACCTGTTCCTTGAGTTTTAATAACAACACCTTCAAATGCTTGAATACGTGTTTTTCCACCTTCTTGGATTTTAACGTCTACGCGTACTGTACATCCAGGACGGAATTCAGGAATGTCGTTACGTAATTGTGACTTTGTAATTTCTTGTACTAATGCTAATGACATAGTAATTCTCCTTTTTCTGTCTATATATGTTAAAACTGGTTCATAATGATTCCAACAGCGGAACCAGAGTGCTTTAAGCCTATATAATTTATCATAAACAGCTTAAATAATCAAGTAAAATTTTTCTAGGCTTTAAACATTGCTCTTATCGATATTTTGAAATCTCTGACATTGTCAATTTGAAATGAGATTATCTTTGAGATTCTTTTAAATATAGTTTATAAGACGTTTCTATTTACCCATAAAACGAGAGAGCATCTTCATTTGCTTCTGCATTTTTTCGTATTGGCTTAAAAGACGGTTCACGTCTGTTGTAGAGGTACCCGATCCTTCAGCAATACGACGCTTGCGTGTAGAACGAATAATTTTAGGATTGTTACGTTCTTCCGGAGTCATACTTAAAATCATTGCCTCAGTTTTTTTCATTGTACTTGATGCATCTGCGTCATCAATTTGACCTGCTAATTGATTCGCTCCTGGCATCATTTTCATTAGACCTGATAATGGACCCATTTTTGAAACTTGTTGTAATTGAATAAGCATATCATCAAGTGTAAATTGACCCTTCATCATGCGTTCCGCTGAACGTTCAGAAGCTTCGATATCCATTTTTTCTTGCGCTTTTTCTACAAGACTTACGATATCACCCATCCCTAAAATACGAGAAGCGGTACGATCTGGATAAAACTCATCCAACTCATCAATACCTTCCCCAACCCCAACACACTTTACGGGAACTTGAGTCATGTATCGTACTGAGAGAATCGAACCACCACGCGAATCACCATCAAATTTAGTAGCAACAAGACCTGTAATGTTGAGTTTTTCTTTAAATCCATTCGCAACATGAATAACATCTTGACCACTCATTGCATCAACACTTAATAGAATTTCATCTGGTTTTGTTAGCGATTGAATATCGACAAGTTGTTGCATTAATGCTTCATCAATTTGTAATCGACCTGCAGTATCAATGAGAATAAGATCGAAATCCTTACCGTGTGCAAGCGCATTTTTTACCACTTCAACTGGGGTGCTGTTTTCTTGCGCATATACTTCCACACCGATTTGTGTTCCCAGGATTTTCAGCTGTTCAATTGCAGCAGGACGCGCTAAGTCTGCGGCAACCAACAAGACTTTTTTTCCTTCTTTGTTGAGCTTGTTTGCAATTTTCGCAATTGTCGTTGTTTTCCCTGAACCTTGCAAACCAACCATAATTAAAATTCCGGGTTTTTGATTAAAGCTAAGTTCGGATTTTTCTTCACCTAAAATCTCAATTAATTTGTCATTCACAATCTTGACAAACATTTGTGAAGGTTCAACATCGCGCGTCACTTTAATTCCAAGCGCTTCGTTGCGCGTATGTTCTAACAGTTCATTAATTACTTCTAAACTTACATCTGCTTCTAAAAGTGAAATTCGAATCTCACTTAATGCATCGGTAATATTTTTTTCGGAAAGTTTCCCCTTTCCGGTCATATTTCTAAATGTATCTTGTAATCGGTTTGTTAAATTATCGAATGCCATAACTTCCTCCTATAAGAACGATGGTGTATCTTCTTGTTTTTTCTTTGTAACTTCTACTACTTCGATGTTTTTAATTGCTTCATCAACCAGCGGATCAATATCAAGTCCCTCTTCAAAACGTAAAATCTTGTCCCCATGCGGTTTTGTTGTAGGGTTTTTCGGTGTAAAGATTGTACAGCAATCTTCAAATGGCAATATTGATGTTTCATAGGTATCAATCTTACGTGCGAGGTCAATTATCTCTACCTTATCATAAGTAATGAGAGGGCCTAAGATCGGTAATGTCACAATATTTGTGATTTCTTTCATACTATGTAGTGTTTGTGATGCAACTTGACCAAGACTTTCACCATTGGCAATTGCAAGACAATTACGACGGAATGCAAGACGTTCCGCAATACGAAGCATGAAACGACGCATCATCGTAATGGCATAACTCTCTGGAACTTTTTTATAAATTTCCAGTTGAACATCAGTAAAAGGGACTACATTAATACGAATGTGATCTTGGTAATTTGTAAGTTGTTGGGCAAGGTCCATAACTTTCTTTTGCGCCTCGTCAGAAGTGTATGGCGGTGATGCAAAGTGGATTGCTTCAATACGAACCCCACGCTTCATCATCAAGTAAGCAGCGACCGGCGAATCAATTACCCCCGAAAGCATCACCATAACTTTACCTTGAATCCCTACTGGATATCCACCAGCACCTTCAACGCGCCCCATCATGATATATGCTGAGTCACTTCGAACTTCAATGATAATCCCCACATCAGGCTTACGAACATCCACTTTGAATTCTGTTGTTTGTAAGATTTTGGTTGCAACATGGCGATTAATAACGTCAGAAATATGTTCATAGGATTTGTCATGACGACGAGCAATCACTTTAAACGTCGATTTGCCTTCTTCTTTTTGAATCATTTCTGCAGCGACATTCGCAATAACATCCAAATCTCGCTCAAGTTTAACTGCAAGTGAAAAGGAACTTAAACCAAACACATGGCGCAGTTCATCACTAACAGCCAATCCATCTTCTCCATTTAAAGTAATATACAGACGATCGTATGTCTCACGATACGTTAGATTCGGAAATGCTACCAATTGCGAACGAACATTACGCACCAATTGTGCCGTAAAATTACGTCGGTTTTTCCCTTTTGTTGAAAGTTCACCATAACGGCAAACAATAAATTCATAGTTAGTGTTGTACATAATTTTTTATCTCCAATATTGTTTCACAAACTTTTTCGAGTTCTTCCATTGTCGTTAGGTGTGATAAACTGATGCGAACACTTGTAAGTGCGCATGTTTCATCACAGCCCATGGCTTTTAATACATGAGAAGGTTCCAACGACTTCGAATTACACGTACTCTGTGCTGATACGTATATGCCTTTTGCATTTAAGCCATTCATCATTATTTCCGATCCAACATTTAAAACTGACATATTAAAGATATACGGTGAACCGTGAATATCTGAGTTAATGTGGATGTTTTCCATTCCATCGAAAGTATCGTATAAAATTTATTCATGCGTATTATATCATTAAATGGGCGTTTGTGGTCCTCAACTGCCAATCGGAGTGTTTTCGCCCACAAAATTGCGGAAACATTATCTAAAGTTCCTCCACGCAATCCACCTTCTTGCTGTCCCCCATTAATCAGTGACAAACACTTAACATTTGCTTTTTTAACGAGCAATCCACTCCCCTTCAAACCATAAATTTTATGTGCAGAATAAGAAACACTATCAATTTGTTTCATGGGAAAATCATGGCGAGCGAGCGCTTGAACACCGTCAATATGAACATACGCACTCGAATATTTTTTCGTTATACGCGCCACTTCTTGAACATCGGTAATACTTCCAACTTCATTGTTAACAGCCATAACTGTGACAAGAACTGTATCTTTTCGAAGTTTTGCTTCAATTCATCAAGTGAGATACATCCTGTTGTATCAACACTGAGATAATCAACTTCAAATCCAAATTCATCTTTTAATTGTTGCACAGCACCATGACGGGGCTGTGTTCAACACATGTTGTGATGATATGTTTACCACGATGACGGTTTGCAAGGGCAATTCCCTTAATTGCAGTACTGTTTGATTCACTGGCTCCAGACGTGAAAAAAATCTCATGAGGGAGTACACCAAGCATTTTTGCTAATGCATCACGAGATTGCACTACAAGATCAGACACACGCTGGCAACCATAATGAAGTGAATCAGCATTTTCGTAATATTTTTCCATAATCACGAACGCATCCTTCAAAATTTCTGGACGCGTCGGTGTTGTACTTGAATAATCTAAATAAATTGGTTTATCGTGCGCTTTTTGCATTGTCACGAATCATCTCCTCATAAGCCGTATTCGGTCTATATCGATCAATAGAATTAATGATTGTAGTCAAACTCTGTGTATAATCACCACTATTGAAGGATAACTCTGCACGGGTTAATTCGGCATCGATATCGGGAACAAAAGCTCTAAATTTGTTTGCATAAACAATTGCATTTTCACACATGTCGACTACACCCACCAAGTTATTGACGTTGTTGTGTAGTTTGTAGATATAATCGATTGCCTCATCAACTGTAGCGTTTAAGAGTTTAACATCGATTACATCTTGACCTAGCATTTCTTTCACTTGATCAGTATATTTATAAGCACGTTCTAAATCCGAAGCATATTTATCGGAAATCGAAGGTAATGAACGTTTTTGAATTCTTACTTGAACATCATTAATGATAAGATGGAGCTTAAGTAATTGCTTCGTTGCGCGCACTTCATCTGCATTCGCACGTTCTACTTTTTCATTCATGGCAAGATACTCATCTTTAAGCATTGAAACATCTTGACCAAGTTCTTGCAGCGAAATAAGAATCGTTGAGGCCGGGATTTTTTCTTCCTCGATCATTCTTGAAACCTTCACACCGGATTCACTAAATTCTTGAATGCGTTGTGAGAATACGCCAACATTTTCAGTATACCCGTCGAAATTAAAACGCGTCTCAACTTTATGTGCATCCTTGCACATCTTACTGATGCTATCCACAAGAAACTCTAAGTTCTCAAACACTTCTTCACTTAACGCATCAACCTCACGTTGTGCTTTGTCTTCTTTTTGAATTGAGAGGGCAAGTTGTTCAAGTCGCTTTTGACTTTCCTTAAGACTCGTCCGTGACTTTTCAATTTCGCCTTGACCAATATTAATCAAGTCATCTTTAAGGATCTCACTTAAAACACCAATGTTTTTAGGAACTTCAAGATGCTCTACAAAAACTCCGTTCTGACGAACACCTTGATAAAGTTTTGAGACTTCATCCAGCAATTGTGGAATTAATCCTTTAGCGTGCTCATAAAGTTTGGGAATCTCTGTAATTTTAATTTCTAGATCATCAATTGAAGCACGTGTCTCTTCACTGATTTCCTGCGCTTTCATGAAATCAGATGCATACATCCATTCTTCAAAAACCGAAAAGTTTTGTTCAATTTCTTTAATTTGATCTTCAATTGTCGGGAATGCATCCCCCAATCCCGATGTATTTTCAATCGCATTTTTTTTCAATTCTCTAAATCGATCTTTTAATGTTGTAATCTCCATGCGTTGACGTGTTTCTTGCTCGAGTAACGTTTCGAGATTATCATTTAGGGAAACCGTCTGTTCCATGGATTCAGTAATCAATACATCCAAACGTGTTAAGTGTTTTGAAGCTTCTTTTAGTTTCCCAAATGCAAGTGCATCTTCAGAATCTGCAAGTGCATCTGAAATTTCTTCTTGACGTGTATTGATCTCACTAAACTCCGCCTTGCACTCTGAAACTTTTTTCTCAACATCCGGGTTTAATTTAGCCAACCCATTTGCTTTGTTTATTTTGAACAACACAGGAATACTCATAAGCTCGTTGTATCGCACCTCTAAGGTTTCAAAGGCTTTATTCAATCGACGTTTTTTAGCCATACGTATGTAGACAAAAACCACAATGATTAACAGCACTAGGACAACAGCAATTATATATTTGTAGTCATTCATAAACTTTAATATCATCTGAAAATTCATACGTTCACCTCGTTGAATTTATTGTACCATAGATAGCTTAGTTCTTAAATGTGTTTCGTTGACTTTTCACCTCAATTTAGGTATATTATATAAGCGTCATATTTTTAGTGCAGCACGCAAAGTTATTAGCCACGTGTTTATCCCGCGGCAGGAATCAAAGTACCTACGCTGTACAGGGAAACGATTATAGATAAACTCAACTATTAATAATTTGTGGAACTCGCTAATGACATATTAGGAGGTCAGTATTATGGCAAGAATTAAAGGTCCAGTTTGGAAAAAAGCACGTCGTTTAAGTTTCTCAATCCTCGAAACAGGTGAAGAGCTACAACGTCGCGATTATGCACCAGGACAACATGGTAAAGCACGTCGTCCAAAATTATCAAACTACGGTTTACAATTACGTGAGAAACAACGTATTCGTTATACATATGGAGTTACTGAAAAACAATTCTATAACACATTCAAAAAAGCTTCAAAACTTGAAGGTGTTGCAGGTCACAACTTCTTATTCATGTTAGAATCACGTTTAGATAACGTTGTATACCGCATGAACTTATCACGCACACGTCGTGGAGCGCGTCAATTAGTTAACCATGGTCATATCTTAGTAGATGGAAAAAAAGTTGATATTCCTTCATACATTGTAAAACCTGGTCAAACAATTGAAGTTAAAGAATCTTCACGTTCAATGGCAGCAATCAAAGATGCTTTAGAAGCTAATGTATCAATGGTTGATTATGTTACATTTGACAAAGATAAATTCAAAGGTGAATACAAACGTTTACCAGAACGTAGCGAATTAAACCAAGAAATTAATGAAGCATTAGTTGTTGAATTCTACAACCGTTAATCTTCATAATCCTAAAACTTCCCCAATGAGGAAGTTTTTTTTATGAGTATTTGAACACAAAGAAAAAACCATTCAATTGGAACTGACCTAGTTCCTTGGGACTAAAGAAAAAACCAAGTTAGGATGAAGTTAACCGATAATTTACGGGAGATTGATATCCTAGCTTTTCTTGTATTCGATTTTCATTGTAATATTTTAAATAGTTTATCACAGTTTGTGATACAATTTCAGTAGAACCCTTTAGTTCTGGGTTTAATTCGAATGTTTTACACTTTAGCGAGGCATGAAACGATTCGATAGGAGCATTATCAGCGGGTGTACCCTTACGGGACATACTCATGGTAATGCTTTTATTTTTTACTTTGAGTTGATACTTTTTTGATGTATAGACACTCCCTTGATCAGAATGAAGAATACATGGCTGAACGATATCCGGAAGTTGATTTAATGTATCAACCACACATTCTAGGTTTTGTCTGTCACTCAATGTAGACGCAATAATCTCACCATTATATAAATCCATGATCGTAGATAAATAGAGCATCTTATGGCCATAAGGGATGTAAGTGATATCTGTCACCAATTTCTCTAGAGGACGTAGTGATTTAAAGTCGCGATTAATGATATTGGGCATAATGATCTTCGGATTTTGTTTTCGATACCGTTTGACCTTAACACGGCATTGACATTGGTGTTTCTGCATTATCTTTTGAACAGTGTTCTTATTGATAATTCTTTCTTTTCGAATTAATGCAGTTATTTTTCGATATCCATAACGAAATTTATTTTCTTTACAAAGTTCAATTACTAATGCTTCATTGACAGAATAATTATTAGACTCTAGTTGCTCTTTTTTAGTCCAACGGTAATACGTTGACTTAGGTACCCCAAAAAGATTCAAGATATCTTTAAGAGATACAGTGTTGCGATACTCTTCAACGAGCTTGATGATTATTTCAGGAACCACATCCTTTCTCTTTCAAATACTTTTAATAGTTCAATTTGTTGCTCCAAAGATTTAATTCTAAGTCTTTGTGTTTCTTCGACCGTGTCTCCTTCAGGCCCTTTTCCAAAAGTATATTGCTTGCCTACAGGTTGAGAAAATCGATAGTGTTCACCATTTCGATACCATCTCCACCATGTTTTGACTTGTGTTACATTTTTTATTCCAAGTTCAGTCTGAATAAACCTGCTTGAGTAGCCTGCCAATTTCATTTCTATAACTTTCATCTTTGTCTCATAGCTATGCATAGTTCGTGTTCCCATATAAAAAACCTCCTATATTGAACTATTTTACAATAATTCTCATACAAGAGGTTTTTTTCTTTAGTCCCACGGAACTAGGTCAGTTCCATTATTTAGAATGGTTTTCTTTAAATCGTATGCTACTCATCGTCTTCTTCGGTTTTATCTACTACTTCTTCTTTTTTAGGTTCCTCTTTTTTTGAATCATCTTTATTGGATTTGGATTCCTCTTTTTTAGGTTCCTCATATTTTAATTTAAACTGAATAAACTCTCGTTGTGTTTCAAGTTTTGTATTATTACGCCATGAAACCAGAATATTCAATGTTACTTCTGGAACATCCACTTCCCCAGCAAGACTGATCCCACCCATATAGTTACGATCTTTTCGAACTTGCCCTGGAACTAAATTATATTCCGAATCAAAAATACCCGCAGTTGGCATCATTTTATCCGCATGGTAATCTTCGTTGTTTTCTAGAACAACAATTTCTACACCATACATGGCAATCTTTGGCTTATCAATCACAACGCCATAGACATATAAATCTTCATGTTTTTCAATGGTCGCCGAAATATCAAAGAAACGTGATGACTCAACAAAACGGTCATTATCGTTAATTGCATTCCAATAAGACTCATACCGTTTCAATTTTTCAGTATAGAGTTTTTTTTCATTCACTGAACACCCTGTTAACAACATCATGCTCAAGAGTACCAAAAATAGTTTTTTCATATTATACCTCTTACGATTTAGTTTGTGTGGTTAAAGATATGATACGTCTTCTTACCGCGGCGTACAACGGTCACTTCTTTACCAATTGCATTTTCCTTAGAAACGACAAAATTTGTATCCCTCACAACTTCGCCATTTACGCGAATTGCTCCACCTTCAATGAGCTGACGTGCTTCACGCTTGCTTGGACATACTTTAGTATTAACCAGTAACTCAACAATATTTTCATCAGCCGTTACTTCAATGGATGCACTGTCTGCAAACACTTGACGAATTTGGTCAACGGTTAGCTCTTGTACATTACCTGAAAAGAGTGCGTTGGTGACACGTTCTGCCATTGCAAGACCTTCCTTACCGAAGACAACTTCTGTTAATTCCTTTGCAAGTTCCTTTTGCGCAAGTCTTAAATGTGGTTCTTTAATAAATGACGCTTCGATTGCTTGAATTTCTTCAACACTCTTAAACGAAAGACGTTTTAAGAAATCAATCACATCGTCATCACTTGTATTAATGAAGAATTGATAGAAACTATAAGCATCCGTACGGTTTTCATCCAACCAGATATTTTGACCTTCACTCTTACCGAATTTTGTGCCATCTGATTTCATGATTAAGTGTGAGGTAATACCAAATACTTCAGCTTCGGGCCCTTCAACCTTACGAATTAGATCTGCACCACTAACAAGGTTTCCCCATTGATCAGACCCACCAATTTGTAGTTCAATACCATAGTTTTTGTATAAATGAAGGAAATCAATCGATTGTAAGATTGTATATGAGAATTCTGTAAAAGAAATTCCAGTGCTTAAACGCTTTGCAATCGTATCTTTTGCCAACATATTACTTACGCTGAAAAATTTACCATAATCCCGTAAGAAATCAAGAACGGTTAAATCTCCCAGCCAATCACGATTGTTTACAATCGTAACTGGATTATTATCACTTGAGAGAATACGTTCAATCTGAGCCCCAATACCATCTACATTTTTTTGTAAGTCTGCATCATCGAGCATTGAGCGTTCTGTTGTAGGACGTGGGTCACCAATCATCCCGGTTGCGCCTCCAACCAATGCAATTGGCTTATGGCCTTGCATTTGGTAACGCTTTAATAAAATTAGTTGTTGAAGATGACCGACATGGAGGGAATCCGCAGTTGGATCAAACCCACAATATAGCGTAATTGGCTGCTCTAATCGTTTTTCCAACGCTTCATAATTGGTAACATCCTTAACAAGACCACGCCAGTTTAATTCTTCTAAAAAATTCATTTTCTTTTCCACCTTTATTTTTCTTGTGTATCAAATAACATTTTAATTTTTAAATAATATCGTTGCATAATATCAAGCATGCATGTGACCGCTAAAAGCGTTGTCGCATCATGAGGATATATATACCCAGATGCACAAAACTTATCAAGCTCTGGCCACTTATCTTCTTTAAAAATCAAGTTCTTAGCTAAAAATTGTGTTTTTAATAATGCTTGTTCTCCATTATGCATTAAAACCGCTTGATCATCATGACGACTCATAATATAGAGTAACGTTGATGTAATCGATTTATTTTTTTGTAAGAACGGAACGTATTGATTAAATACTTCGCGCATTCCGTTATTTAAGATTTCATAGCGCTTCGGTTCCTCAGTGAACATATTATTCTGAGTAAACCCTTCACTTATTTTTTTAATTTGTTTCGTTATATCTGCATAGCCTCGTGAATTAATAAATGCAAACATTACTGTGCTGGTAATGAATACGGTATAGTGGTAGGATTGCTGATTTAAAACGGCACGTTGAATCTTCGTTTCAACTTCGTTTTGGAAACGAGCAATATCAACCGTACTTGTGCTATTCACTGAGAATATCCGTTGCATTTCATCTTTGTATGTACGAACAAGATGAATAAACTTTTCGAAATTCATTTGTTCATTACTGCCACGATAATTGGGACCATACATACCAAACCCCATTGTTTTGGTAAATGAACTCACATACCCATAAACTAAGATGTTCGACAGAATTGTCTGTTTATCACCTTTTACAATATAACCTTCAACTCGTTTAGTATAATTATCAATGTATTTTGGATCTTCTACAATATCATTCATCAATTCTTCAAGCGAGGACTTATAGTAGTCATCAAGTCTATTTTTATATCCCAGCGCTTCACGGGTCGACTTTTGATCACAATCGAACACATCACTATCAATTGCAAATCCTAATGGATGGTGATCTTCATAGTGAACCAAAATATCTTTGACCGTTTTTGCGCTTTCGTCCAGTTTAATGTAGAACATTAGTCCTTCTTCATCAAACGTATACGACCAAGATTCCATATTGAATCGTTCCCAAAGCTCAAAAAAGATGGTGAATACTGCATAGGACACAATGTTACGTTGGCGATCTTCCCCCGCAAAAGACCCACCTAAAACAAGGAGGGATCCATCCTGCCCTTCAATCATACTTTTCATGATACCATTACGTTTTTCACGTAACTCACGAATTGATTCAGATGTTAATTGAACAATATTCATAATAATACCTCTTTCAACATATAATATTCTACCATGAAATCATCGTTTAAGGTAATGTAAAACTCAAAGAGCCATAAAAAAAGGCAATACGCCTTTTTTTCGGAAAAATATTATTTAACAAGGGAAATCTGTAACCATATTTATTTTTAAGGAGAAGAAATATAGTCATTGTAAACAAAATGTTTACGTGTATAGAATACAAAAACATTATGGTATGAATTCGCCGAAACTGTGTTAATTTGTGTGAGCCGGTTTAAAGATAGAAATCATGACTGTAGGAACCACCATAATGGCTCCGAAAATAAAGATAACCGTTTGAATTGGCATCTGTTCAACGAGAATCCCTGAGACAAGTGGTGTAATGATTGCCGAGAATCCAATACTCATTGAAATCGAGAACATCTGTGCTGTTGAACGTAAATGACTTGGTGATTCTCTAAAAATTAGATCTTTTTGTGCCACCAGAATAAGTGGGAATGTGATTGCTTGAAGTGTTGATAGGACAATAATTTGGAACACAGATGTCGCCATGCCATAGGTTATCATTCGAATGATCATAATCATACTGGAAAAAACCATTAAGTTTTTGCCACCGTATTTTTTCAGTAGGGCGCCCCCCACTAACATCAGTGGAATCTCACTGAGTGCCTCCACAAACCATTTTACCCCAACATCTTGAGCATTACCCCCAAGATGAAACATATAATCCGTAATGGTAATTGAATCCACATTGATTACAAAATAGGTCAGTGTAAAACAAGAACCAAATACATGTAACGTTTATTCGTGAAAGTACTTTTAAATCTTTAAAACTGAGTGTCGTCGCCACACCATCCCGACTTTGTTTGGACGCATCTTCAAGTTTAAAAGAATAAAAAATAACCACAAAACTTAAAATGCCAGACAAATATCCTAATGATGCATAACCATAGCGATGGATAAAAAATCCAGACACGAGAGATGCTAAGGCCCACCCAAGCGAACCAAAACTCCGAATAAAGCTAAATTGATGATAAATGCCATCAACTTCCAACCCCCATGTCTCAAAAAGATTCGAAAGAATTCGAACAACACCTGCCATCGTTCCTAATAAGAAGAAGTGATAATAAAAATTATGTATATTTATACAGTAGGAAAGCATCCCTGTTGCCGCTAAAATAAATGTTCCGTAGATAAAAAAGCGCTTAATCGTTCCAAATCGATCACATAAATAACCGGATAGAATTTGGCCTACCATCGCAATGATGGCTAGAAAAGAAAGAATAAGTCCCCGTTGTGATGCCGAATAACCAAGATGCGTTAAAAAGGGCACTACTTGTGGAAATAACAATCCATGTGAAGCATACATCAAAAACATAACAGCACTAAAATTGATAATCTTTGATTTATTAGACATTTTTATACCTCATACACTCTAAGCCTCATTATACCATTTATTTCTCTAATGTTTTCACCAATTGGGCCAAAAAAACCCTAATCGCGATTAGGGTTCATAATTGCATTTTCAGTAATAATAACATCACAACGAATATCATGATCTTGTTGGAATGGAATATCTGTTTCTTGAAACGAATACGCAACACCAATTTTTATTGCATTAATACCTTTAAGAAAACGATCATAATAACCGCCACCATAACCAATACGATAACCTTGTCTATTAAAAGCAACCATGGGTACGATTACCACATCAATTTCATCTGCTGAAATTTTATGATTGGTTGTGGGTTCAAGAATCCCCATCACCCCAGGTTGTAACTGTTCAAAACCTGTTATCGCGTAGAAGTCCATCGATTCCCCTTTAATTTTAGGCAAACAAATTGTATAGCGATCATCCCAAAATAACGTTTCCATCATTCCATAAGTATCCACTTCATGATTAAATGCAGCATAAAGTGCAATTGTTTGATGCACTTCTAAACGATCCATTACAGCATTATGAATTACGCTATCCCAGGGAGCACGCATCAGCACATCGTATTGCTTGCGCTTCTCTAAGACTCCCTGAGCAATCGTTTTTTTATCCAACAGAGCCTTCCATCTCCATTTTCATAAGTTGATTTAATTCAACCGCATATTCCATCGGTAATTCCCGAGTAAAGGGTTCCAAAAATCCCATAATAATCGTTTCAGACGCTTGTTCTTCACTTAATCCCCGACTCATAAGATAGAAAAGTTCTTCTTCAGAAATCTTCGACACACGCGCTTCGTGTTCAATGATGGACGCATTGGTATCGACAACATTGACTGGCATGGTATCACTCATAGAAAGCGGATCTAGTATCAACGTATCACACTCAATTTTAGTTTTCGCATTTATTGAATTTTTATCATGGTGCACAATACCTCGATAATTCACAGTACCACCATTGCGTGATACTGATTTTGAGATAATCGTACTTTGAGTATTGGGTGCTTTATGAATCATTTTCGCTCCAGCGTCTTGCCATTGATTAGCCCCCGCAACAGCAATAGAGATGGTCATACCTTTAGCATATTCTCCAATTAAAACACACGAAGGATATTTCATAGTTATATAAGCACCAATATTACCATCAATCCACTCCATCATTCCGTGTGCCTCAACTTGGGCACGCTTTGTGACAAGATTATAAACATTTGATGACCAATTTTGGATGGTCGTATAACGACATTTGGCATTTTTATGAACAAATATCTCCACGACTGCAGCATGCATTGCATCTTTTTTGTAAATCGGTGCTGTACACCCTTCAACATAATGCACATCGGCGCCTTCATCCACTATAATCATGGTTCGTTCAAACTGCCCCATTTGCTCAGCATTAATTCTAAAATAGGACTGCAATGGTTTATCCAATGTTACTCCTTTTGGAATATAGATAAACGATCCTCCAGACCATACCGCTGTATTCAATGCCGCAAACTTATTATCATTGTAAGGTACAAGCTTTCCAAAATATTCCTTTACAATTTCAGGATGTTCGCGCAATCCCGTATCCATATCAAAAATAAAACCCTTTAGATTCCACTTCCTGAAGCATGCTTGCATAAACGACTTCGGAATCATATTGAGTCGCCACACCTGATAAATATTTAGCTTCTGCTTCTGGAATTCCAAGACGATCAAAGTATTGCGAATTTCTTCAGGAACATCCTCCACGTGCGCTCCACTTGGTCACTCGCACGCAAGAAATAGATGTATTCATCAAAATCTACCTTAGAAAGATCTGCACCCCATGAAGGCATTTTTTGCTCCTTAAAGGATTCATAAGCCTTTAAGCGTATTTCAACATCCACTCAGGTTCATTTTTAAGCCGTGAAATTTCACGCACCACTTCTTCATTTAAACCTTTATCAAATGCTACAACACTTTCGATTTCATCATGAAAACCGTATTGATATTCTTCGTTTGGTAAGCGATCGCGATCATCAATTTTCTCTTCACTCATCTTTATCCCTACTTTCTTCAATAATATCCGTCAAACCACGCCACCCTAACGTTGCGCACGTAATCCGATTCGCTTGTCGCCCAACATTTTTAAACGCAACCGCTTCTTGAAGAAGCTCCTCATCAAAAGATTCCAGATGAATCATTCGATTATATTCAGCAATAATCTTTTCGGCTTCTTCTAAAGTCTTCCCTTTCACAAGCTCGGTCATAATTGAGGCAGCGGAAGTCGCAATTGTACACGCTTGACCATCAAAACAAACATCTTCAATAACGCCATTTTTAATGGATGCTTGAATGGTTAAATCATCAATACAGGAATCCGTACTGACACGTTTTTTTGTATATGCTTCGTCGGTCCGCTTATTTCGTGGATTTTCATAATGATCCATAATTAGTTGTCGAAGAAAACGGGGATCTTCAAAATAATTCATTTTATCACTCCAAATCTATAGATAGAGGTCGATACATTTTTCCAACGTAATCGTCTCTAACGCTTTTATCAATTTCGTAACATCCGCATCATTATTATAAAAATAGAATGAAATACGAACACTTTTTTCCATATTTAATGCCCCATTAATAAGTTTTGCACAATGCTCACCCGATCGAACGCTAATACCCTCACGATTGAGATATGCTGCAACATCCTGAGCAAAAATTCCCTTCACACTAAATGTAATAAGCCCCATATCCGCATGTTGATTATAAACCGTTATATGATCCATCGCATTCAATGCATCCAATGCACGTTGATGAAGTGGCAAGATAATTGCGTGAATGCGCTTCATACCAAATTGAGTTAAATAATCAAGTGCTGCGCCAAAACCAAGCACGCCCTCAATATTCGGTGTACCTGCTTCAAATTTCGCAGGTCCAGATTTTAATTCCACGATGCCACAGGCATCAAAACGAATATTACTGCCGCCTCCATGGGAGATGGGATACATTTTCGTTTGTATTTCGGGTTTGACATAAAGAACCCCTACACCTGTAGGCCCCAGCATTTTATGCGCAGAAAACGCCATAAAATCAACATCTAAGTCTTTGACATCAATTGGCATATGTCCGATTGATTGAGCTGCATCAAGACAAAATAACGCGCCATGGTCATGTGCATACTTTGCGAATGATTTAATATCATTAACATATCCCAAAACATTGGATACATGAGCCATCGATACCAGTTTTACCTTATCGTGAAATGCACTCGAAAGCATTTCAAGTGTAATATGACCCGCATCATCCAGGGGAACAAATTCAACTTTAAAACCAATTTCTTCCGCCATTGCATACCAAGGAAGAATATTGGATGCGTGTTCTGCTTGATTTAACAGCACCACGTCATCTTTTTTGAGATAATATTTAGCATACCCACTTGCAACAAGGTTTAAAGATTCACTCGCTCCCGAAGTAAAAATAAGAGACTCCGGTGTTGTTTGAATAAAATCCGCTGTTTTCTTTCGAACGGCTTCATATAAATCACTGGTTTCAAGGGATGTATCATAATCTCCGCGATGAATATTGGAACTTAGACGTTCATAATAATCAACAACAGCATCAATAACACATTGAGGTTTTAAAGCTGTAGCGGCATTATCAAGATAACTAACATCTGGATGGTGCTTAAAAAAAGGAAAATCTTTTTTTATTGAATCCATTGTGTATTCACCTTCTCTGTAATTTCTTCTTTTAACTGTGTTTGAATCGTTTCATCATCAATTGCATCTACAATTGGCATGAGATAACCCATTATAATAAGACGCAAGGCATCCTCACGTGTTAAACCACGGGATTGAAGATAGTAGATGTGCTCTTCATTCGGTTGGCCCACAGAAGCCGCATGTGATGCTGCTACATCATTTTCATCGATAAGAAGCATCGGATACACTACACCATGAACATCTTCACCTAAATTCATAATGCGACTCATTTGATGGGTTTCAGCTCCTGAATTTCCTTTAGCAATACTTCCTATTACTTCTAGATTTAGACTTCCTTTATTAAGGACAATCGCATTACACTCAACCATTGCATAACTTTTACGGGCTTGATGATCTGCCTTTACCGTCCATTTTAGTTTATTAAAAGCAATCACTGCGCCTTTAAATTCACAATGACTTCCCAAACCAAGGTACTCAATATGGGTATATTTTTGATGGTTTCCTTGACTCATCTCACCATAGTTTGCGATTAAGTGCGCGTGTTCATACAATTTAATGTGCTCATTCACTTCCAAAGCTTCATCACTTTGATTGATCCACAAATATTTAAAATTCGCCTGTTCTGATACATGAAGTGTTAGATCAAGAGACCCTTGACCTTTCGCAATAATATAGAGGGTACCCGTTGCACGTTTAGGAATCGTAATGGATACTTTTTCTTCACCTTGAATATCAAGTACGATTGAATTCATCGGTTCCGTCAAGCTAAATTCCGTCATTATTTATCACCCATTGCTTCACGCACCGCACATGTTCCAAGGACACTTGGACGTTTTGTCACTTTCTCTTTTTCAAGCGTTTCTTCAATCCAATCGTAACCTTCGCGATCAATTTTACTTACAAGTGTTTCATCCGAACTTAATACAATACGACCATCAATCATGATGTGTGTATGAGTTGGTTGAATAAGCTCAAAGAACCGTTCATAATGACTTACAATAATTAATCCCATTTTTTGTTTATCTTGTTCCTGTTTTAATACCTTAGCAACCAGTTCGAGTGCATCAATATCAAGTCCCGAATCAATTTCATCCAACATCGCAAACCGTGGTTCTAACATAATCATCTGCAAGATTTCATTTCGCTTTTTCTCACCACCACTAAATCCTTCGTTTAGGAAGCGATGTGCAAGATCTTCTTTCATTTTAAGACGTTCAATGCTGCCTTCCATGGACTTCACAAATTCAAATAAACCGATTGGTGTTTCACGACGCGCATTTAAAGCGGACTTTAAAAAATCAGAATTTGTTACTCCAGAGACTTCTTGTGGATATTGCATTCCTAAAAACAATCCGAGTTTACTGCGCTCATCCACTTCAAGTTCAAGAACATTGATATCATCTACATAAACAGATCCTTCCGTAATCTCGTAACGCGGATGACCCATTATAGCAGAAAGAAGTGTTGATTTCCCATTCCCATTGGGACCCATGATTGCATGGATTTCATTCTCATTAATCACAAGATTGACACCCTTGAGTATTTCTTTTCCTTCAATTGCTACATGTAAATTTTCAATTCTTAATTGTGCCATATTATCACTTTCCTCTACTTATATCTTAATTCTTATATTATAGCACAAGATTAATCCGAATAAGGCGACCATCGCTCACGAAACGTATTCGTAACGTGTTGCATTGACCCCTCAAATAACCTATAATTAATGAGACAAAAGGAGGATTGTAATGATTGACAATTTAAAAAAATATTGGTTTGTCGTCGTTATAGGTTTGGTACTGATTGTCGGTATCGGGTATTTTACTAAGGAACAGATGAACGCTGTTTTGAGCGGTAAAAAAGTAGACGGTAAAGATGTAATATATGAGGTTGCTGGGAGTGATTATACTGCAGATGCATATTATAATGAACTCTTAGAATCGAAAGGAACCGCAGAGATTTATAAATTATTCGAACGCGCTGTTCTTGATTCAATGGAAACAACTGAAGATATCGTTAAGAAATCTAAAGAAGAAGCTGAAACAGTTAAAACTAATGTTTCTGCACAAAATGGTGCAGCAGGGTTAGAACAATTGGATAAAGCCCTTGTTTCATTAGGTTATAAAGGTGTTGATGAAATGAACAAGTTTTATGAAAACTCAAATAAACTTGATGTTATTTTAGGTGATTACCTTGAAGCAAATTACGATCAATATGTGAAAGCATTTATCGAAGAAAATCAACCTCGTGTTGTAAGTCACATCCTTGTCAAGATGGACGATTCAAAAAATCCTACTGCTGAAGAAACAGCAAAAATGGAGAAAATTGATGCAGCTTTAAAAGAGGGTAAATCTTTTAGTGATGTTGCTATGGAATTTTCCGATGATGGAACAGCCCAAAATGGCGGTTTACTCGGATATATGGATAAAACATCAAGTTTAGTTCCTGAATTTATTGAAGGAGCTACAAGTATCAAGAAGGGTGAAACAACTGGGTGGGTTACTTCACAATACGGTCGTCATCGCATTACAGTTCAACAAGACTCTTTCGAAGAAATCAAATACGATAAAGATTTCTTAAAAGCAATATCAACAAATAATCCTAAAATCCAATATCAAGCAATCTGGGAAAAAGCAGAAGGCTTAGATATTAAGTTTGCGGATGATTCTGTCAAAGCAGATTTAATGGCATTTATGGGTCTAGGAGGAAATCAATAATGAAAAAACTTCTAGTTTCACTCCTCGCACTGCTGATGCTTGCGGGATGCAGTGATGCACGTGCAATGATTTCCACAGATGAAGAGATATTCTCTGTCGGAAGTGAAAAAATTACATCAAAACGTCTTTTTGATGTTATGAAACTCAGTGATGGTGGAATGACTGTTGTTAAGTCAGCACAAAATAAAATTACTGAAAATGTTGCGGATGCAGATGTAAAAGCAGAAGCAGATAAACGTCTTGAAGAGATCAAAGAAGTTTTTGGTGATCAACTTGAAGAACGTTTAAAACAAAGCGGTTATGAAAGTGTTGATGCTTTCATGGCACAAACTGTTTATCCTGAGCTTAAAATGACACATCTTCTTAAAGAAAAAATGGTTGCAGATTTTGAAGCATTAACGACAGAAAACGCACCCCGCAAAGCGCGCATTCTTCAATTAGAGAATCAAGAAAAAGCGGACGAAGCTCTTGAGAAAATTAAGGGCGGAGAAAACTTCGATGATGTCGCAAAAGATTACAAAGTTACGGGTTCTTCATATGATGGAAGTGCTAAAGTACACCTCTTGAAATCTGTGCAATATCCTCAAGAAGTTGCGGATGCACTTAAAAATGCAACTGAGCCTACATTATCTGGTGTTCTCAGTGATTCAAGTGATGACAGTAAATATATTGTTCAAATTATTGAAATCGATGCCAATCGATATCAAGATGAAACCATTGAAGCATTTGTAGGATCCAAAGATATCGTTAATCAATATCTTTCGCAACTCTTTGTGGATAATGGATTTAAAATCTATGACAAAGATGTTTATGATGCGGTAGCTGAAAAGTTCCCACAATACTTAAACATTCAAAAAGACAAAGACGCTAAATAAGCGTCTTTTCTTTATGCTATAATAGCGCTAGAGGAGGTCTACTATGACACTTTTTGAAAAAATTATTAACCGAGAAATCCCCGCAAAAATAATATGGGAGGACGATGATGTCATCGCATTTCTAGACATATCACAGGCGACTAAAGGCCATACCTTAGTTGTACCAAAGGTTGCGACAGAATCTGTACTCACCGCGACACCAGAGGTCGTCTCAAAGGTCAATTGCACGGCACAAATGCTTGCAATAAACCTCATGAAAACCTTTGGCGCATCCGGTGTTAATATTTTGACGAACGCCAATGAAGTAAGTGGACAAACCGTCCCTCATTACCATGTTCATGTTATTCCACGCTATGACGTAGAGGAATTAAAATTTGTACCTGTACCCAATCATCATGACCTTGATGAAGTTTTCAAAATCTATCAAGATTACCAAAATAGTCAATAGAAACATAAAAGTATTGAGTTGTACATTCAATACTTTTTTTTATATCTTGGCACCGCAGGCATCGTCATTGAAAAAAATAATTTACTTATTATATAATCAAATTAGATCATACATATTCATGATTCGTATTGAATTCGCATAGATTTTCTATGTCTCTGCACTTCTTGATTTATTCTAAGAAGTATATCCTTATTTAGAAAAGGAGTAACTACATGAAAATAGAATTAGGTATCAGTACTTTTGGAGAAACAACACCTCTCGAACATACGGGCGTTGCCCCTGCTCACGATGAACGCATTCGTCAGCTTGTTAAGGAAATTGAATTAGCCGACCGTGTCGGACTCGATATTTATGGCATTGGCGAACATCATCGCTCTGATTTCGCAGTTTCAGCCCCTGAGATTGTTCTGGCTGCAGGAGCCGTCAATACGAATCACATTCGTTTAAGTTCAGCCGTTACCGTCCTCTCTTCAATTGATCCTGTACGTGCGTATCAACAGTACGCAACCATCGATGCGCTATCTAACGGACGTGCCGAGATGATGGTAGGACGAGGTTCATTTACAGAATCATTCCCACTGTTGGGCTATGATTTAAAGAACTATGAGGCCCTCTTTACTGAAAAATTGCAGATGCTTCGTACCATCGTCGAAAACGAAACCGTTACCTGGGAAGGTCACCATACCCAATCCCTTGATCATACAGGTATTTACCCCCGTTATGTCCAAAAAAACCTTCCTATTTTGGTCGCAACAGGGGGGAAATGTAGAGTCAACTGTGAATATAGCGCGACAAGGCTTACCCATCACCTACGCGATAATCGGTGGAAACCCTTTACGCTTTAAATCACTGATCGAAGCTTACCACGCAATTGGGAAACAAATGGGATACCCGAAAGACCAGCTTCAAGTTGCCGCACATTCTTGGGGATTTATAGCGGATACATCGGAAGAAGCCAAAGATAACTATTTCTACCCCACGAAATTATTGATTGAAGCAATTGCGAAAGATCGCTCGAATTGGGTTCAAACCTATCGTCGTGAAGATTTTGACGTTGCGACAGGACCGGGTGGTGCGATGTTTGTAGGTAGTCCGGAAGACGTGACACCCAAACTCATCAAGATGATTGAAGAGCTTGGACTCAATCGATTCATGCTCCATCTACCTATTGGGTCAATGGAACATGAAGATGTTCTGCATGCTATTGAATTGTTTGGAACACGTGTCGCCCCTGCTGTACGCGATTATTTTAAAGATAAATAACAATAAAAAAAACATCAACGATTTCGGTTGATGTTTTTTTCGCCTATTATTCCGCAGGCTTAACGTCTTCTTTTTTGACTTCCGGTTTTGGTAATAATGCTTTACGGGATACGTTTACACGGCCCTTTTCATCAATTTCCATAACCTTAACTTTAACGATATCCCCTAATTTAACGATATCTTCTGGTTTTTCAACACGACTATGATCCATTTTTGAAACGTGTAAGAGTGCATCCGTTCCCGGGAATAGATTTACAAATGCTCCAAATTTTTCAATACGCACAACCTTAGCATCATAGATTTCTCCAACTTCTGCTACACGTACGATATTTTTAATCATCGATTTTGCTTTGTCAATTGAAGCTTGATCTGTATGGTAAATCACAACACGACCATCATCTTCAATATCAATTTTAACATCATTACATTCTTCAATGATTTGATTAATGATTTTACCACCTGCTCCAATAACATCACGAATTTTATCCGGTTTAATGTTCATTTGAGCAATTTTAGGTGCATATTCACCCACAAAGGTACGAGGTTCTGAAATCACGTCATCCATTGCAGCCATCATTTCTGCACGACCTTTTTTCGCTTGAGCTAATGCTTCACGAAGAATATCTTCTGATAACCCTTTAATTTTGATATCCATTTGAAGTGCTGTAATCCCTTGTTTTGTTCCAGCAACTTTAAAGTCCATATCTCCAAAGTGATCTTCCATTCCTTGAATATCTGTTAGGATGGTGTAATCTTCTCCATATTGAACAAGACCCATCGCAATTCCACTCACTGCCGCTTTAACAGGAACACCTGCTGCCATTAACGCTAATGAACCCGCACAGATACTTGCTTGAGAAGAAGAACCGTTTGACTCAAGAACTTCCGCTACTAAACGAATTGTATATGGGAATTCCTCTTCAGAAGGAATAACATAGGATAGAGCACGCTCACCTAAAGCACCATGGCCAATTTCACGACGCCCTGGCGCACCCATACGGCCTGTTTCACCAACACTGTAAGGAGGGAAATTATAGTGATGTAAGAATCGTTTAGAATCCACATCCGATAAGTCATCAATTATTTGAGTATCTGCCATTGCACCTAGGGTACAAACAGAGAGTACTTGAGTTTCACCACGTGTAAAGAGTCCACTACCGTGAACACGACTTAATAAATCAATTTGAACATTTAATGGACGTACTTCATCAACACCACGGCCATCAGGACGAATTTTTTCAATCGAAATAAGGCGAAGAACTTCATCCGCAACCATTCCGTGCGTAACTTCTTTAACGTATTTTATCGTTTTATTTTTTTCAGATTCCGTTTCATAGGTTTTCGCTTCAAAATGTAAAACCGCTTTTTCTTCAAGTTCATCAATCGTTCCATAACGTTTTAATTTTTCATGAATCGCAACGGCTGCACGTAAATCTTTACCTACAAGCGCTTCAACCTCATCAACAATTTCTGTTGGAACTTCATAGAGTGTAACTTCCATCTTTTCTTTCGCAACTTCTTGTGCGATTTCAATTTGGAAAGCACAAAGACGTTTGATCCATTCATGACCAAATAACATCGCTTCAAGCATTAGTTCTTCAGAAACTTCCTCAGCGCCAGCTTCAACCATATTGATTGCATCTTTTGTACCCGCAACAATCAAATGCATTTTTGATTTTGCTTGCTCTTCAAGGGTTGGATTTATAACAAACGTTTCGTCAATATAACCAACAGTAACCCCTGCAATCGGTCCTTCAAAAGGAATATCCGAAACCATCAAGGATAAAGATGCCCCAAACATTGCTGCCATATCAGGTGCACTGTCTTGATCAACAGATAAAACTGTATTAACAACTTGTACTTCATTACGGAACCCTTCCGCAAACAATGGACGAATTGTACGATCAATTAAGCGTGATGTTAGTGTTGCATATTCACTTGGACGTCCTTCACGACGTAAAAACCCACCTGGAATCTTCCCAACTGAATATAATTTTTCTTCATATGTAACTGTAAGTGGGAAGAAATCGATGTCTTTCGCTTTCTTGCTTGCAGTTGCAGCGGATAATACTGCAGTATCTTCATAACGCACTAAAACAGACCCACCAGCCTGTTTTGCTAATTCTCCCGTTTCAACTTTTAGACTTTTTCCACAAAAATCTAGTTCAAATACTCTCTTGTTCATAGATTCACCTCAATATCTTATTCAATTTTAACACATTCTATACGTATTTGATATAACAAAAAAAGGAGCAACTGCTCCTTTTCATGTTTTTTATTATTTTCTTAATCCTAGGCTTGTGATTAATTCACGGTAACGGTTAATGTCTTCGTTACGTAGGTAAGTTAATAAATTACGACGACGTCCAACTTTTTTTAGAAGTCCACGGTTTGAGTGGAAATCTTTTTTATGTTCTTTCATATGTTCTGTAAGCAAGTTAATTTCTGCTGTAAGAACAGCTACTTGAACTTCTGCTGAACCTGTATCGCCTTCATGACGTGCATATTGAGTCATGATTGCTTGTTTTTCTGATTTTGATAACATGTATGTATCCTCCTGTTTTTCAGACCTTCATCACCGAGAGTATAGTCGAGGAAACGGATATCCCAGTCATAAAGCCTACAAATAATAACATACCCATGCTTAATAGGCAAGTGAATTTCTTTATGATCCCGTGAAATTAAAGGGAAAGCGAACTTTAGAATTCACCTCTCAAACAGCTTCGATTGAATTCATCTTGATTTTATTGTATCTACAACATCCTTGTTTTCAACTGTTGAAGCGAGAGGACTTAAACTGGTTTGAGGGCACTATTGAAATTGAATCGTAAAGACTATAAATTCATCTGTATTTTTATCGTTTGTGATTTGAGCATAAAGATCACTTAATGTCACAGTGTTGGTGTAAATTGAAGAAGAAGCATACGCCAGTAGATATGTTTCACCAAATTCAACGGTTTCAAGACCGTCAGTGAATTGAAACGAATGCTCTGGCAAAACCATCTCAATCTGTTTTTCAGCGGATACAAGCTGTTTATTTGCCATCTCAAACGATAAAACCATCATATTCTTCAATAACTCAAACTGAATCGTTTTAAGTCGTATTTCATCTTCATTTTCAACCTGTAGATGGTTTTGATTCATCAAAACTTTGTTTTCGATAACTCTACCGTTTCGAATCAAAACACAATTCAAATGAAAGTTTTGCGTCTCAAGTCGTTTTGAAAGCGAAAAGGTGTTCGGTTTTGTAATCAGAAGATCTGTTCCAGGAATCATAACCTGAATCATAATCCCAAAGCAACCACAGCCACAAGACCTAGAAACATTGTTTTTATATTTCATAATTGCCCCTTTTTAATTTATTATAGCACAGTCATGGTATAATTGATTTTACTTAAGGAGGGTATATTTATATGAAAAAAGTTGCATGGATTGGTACAGGTGTTATGGGGAAACCCATGGCGTTACATTTAGCACAAGCAGGTTATGCTGTCTCAGTATATAATCGCACATTCTCAAAAGCAAAAGCGATGGAACCATCAGTCACGGCTTGTCAAACCATTGAAGCAGTCGTACAGGATGCGGATGTTGTCTTTGCGATTGTAGGGTATCCAAATGATGTTAAGAATGTTTTCGAAGAGGTCATGAAGCATGCGAAACCAGGTTGTCTTTTGGTAGATATGACAACATCTTCTCCATCACTTGCGAAATCCTTGGCGGATGATGCAGAAAAACATGGATATAGAATGCTTGATGCCCCTGTGACCGGTGGAGACTTAGGCGCAATCAATGCGACCCTCTCAATTATGGTGGGCGGCGATCACGCCGATTTTGAGTCCGTACTGCCTCTGTTGAAGGTTATGGGTAAAACAATTAATTATATGGGTACGCATGGTAATGGACAACATGCTAAATTAGCGAATCAAACAGCCATTGCTGGAGCCCTAGCAGGCACTGCCGAAGCGTTGCATTATGCACACCATCATCAAATCGATATGACAACCATGCTTAATGTCATTACGGGTGGTTCAGCAGCTTCATGGCAAGCTGCAAATAACGGTCCAAAAATGATATCAAAGGATTTTGAACCTGGATTTTACCTTAAACACTTCCTCAAGGACTTAAAGTTAGTGATGGATGAAAAAGATGATTTGTATCTTCCTATTGTAGAAAGTGTATGTAAAATCTACCAAACACTTAGCGAACATGGATATGATGAAATGGGAACACAAGCCATTATCGATTACTATATAAATCAATTATCATGAAATCACGCATAAACCGAGATTTACTCATACCGCTAATCGCCTCTGTTTTATCATTGGTTGCATTTATTTATATCTATCTAAAGCAAACACAGTTTGGTCCATTCAATCTAAGCTTGATGATAATTCTTCTCGTTTGCGCTTTAAATGCATTATTGTTTGGTATCTATAAGCACTTTTCAAAACGTGTTGATACACTTGAGTTGAAATTTCTAACTGTTATTTGGATTGGACTCAGTCTCTGTCTTGTACTGATTTCAGTTGCTACTGTATTGATCTTAGTTTCATTATAGAAAAAACCTGTATGATTCCATCAATTTGGAACCATACAGGTTTTTTATTCATCATTTAAGATAGACATGAAAGGAAGCAACGTATCATCCAACATTACAAATCCTTCAAATGTCGTTTTTAACACATCTTCTGTTTGGTATAGAAGTTTACGAGAAATACCTTCTTCAATCGCATCGTTGAAAACCTGTGTCATAGGAATACCAAAGCGTTCTTCAAATCGCGAAAAGGCGACACCATCTTTAAGACGCAAGCCCATCATCATAAACTCAAACATCTCGTCATCGACCGTGAGGTCGATGACTTCATGGTACGAATCTTCTTTGAGATACATCCCAAGTTTAGTTGTCCAAGTCTTACGTTGATGATTATGTTTTAAACTCGAACCCGGACCAAGGGCATAAAAATCTTCATAACGCCAATAAACTTGGTTATGTTGACTTCTCGAACCCGGAAGTGCAAAATTTGAAATTTCATACTGTTCATATCCTGCATCCTCCATTAATTGAATGCACGAAAGAAACATTTCAGTTTCAAGTTCAATCGGAACAGGTTGAATGCCACGTCTTCCAAATAATGAATTGGGTTCAACAGTTAAGGCATAAATGGATACATGATCAGGTTTCAGTGCAATAACATCGCGCATCGATGCTTCAAAACTTTCAAGCGTTTGTCCAGGAAGTCCATACATCAAATCTAATGAGATGTTTTCAATTCCAATTTTACGCAATAACTTAACCCCTACCTCAACATCATAAAATTTATGGTGTCGGCCTATTTTTTCGAGGAGATCATCATGTGTTGTTTGAACACCCAAACTCATTCGGTTCACACCGTAATCGTGAAGCATCTGAACATTTTCTTCCGTAAGATTTTCTGGATTGCCTTCAAACGTCCATTCATAATCATCTGCAAGTTTCGGTTTCAATGCTTTAAGTAATGCTTCCAATTGATCATCTTCAAGAGAAGTTGGGGTACCACCCCCAACATAAATTGTTTTTAGGTTACCGGGTAAACCATTAATTTGTTGAATCAAACGAATCATAAACTGATCTGAAATTTGCCGTGCGTAATGAAAGCGCGTAAAATCGCAATATCCACAGATATGATCACAAAATGGAATATGGACATAAAGTGCTTTAGTACTCACGTTTCATCACCTCATCAATTTTATCGTTAATCAACAATTCGATATCGTAGTCACGATCGAGACATATGGAAATTGTATACATGAGTACATCCGCAATCTCTTTCTTAAAGTTCGCTTCATCATTCAAACTTTCTTGCAATTCAAGCGCTTCTTTCACAACACATGCGGGCATAAATTCGATGGTATCTGTTTTATCCCAACCAAAGTGTTCTCGCATCGCTTGAATGCGTTTATTAACGTGACTATTCATCATCCATTGACAGAACAGACATAAATGCTTCTTGAGGTATTTCCACTGAACCAACTTGCTTCATACGTTTCTTACCTTCTTTTTGCTTCTCTAAGAGTTTCTTCTTACGTGAAATATCACCACCATAACATTTCGCAATAACGTTTTTACGGAGTGCTTTGATGGTAGAGCGGGCAATAACTTTCTGATTAATAGCCGCTTGAATTGGAACTTCAAACTGTTGTCTTGGAATAAGTGTTCTTAGTTTTTCAGTAATTGCTTTTCCACGATTAAACGCAAAGTCGCGATGGACAATGGTTGATAGTGCATCGACAATTTCTCCATTGAGAAGAATATCCATCTTCACAAGATTGGATTGTTGATAGCCAATAAACTCGTAATCAAAAGATGCATAGCCTCGAGTCGTTGATTTAAGACGATCGAAGAAATCAAAAACAATTTCCACAAGTGGCAAATGATAAACAATGTTCATACGGGTACCATCAATTGTTTGCATATCCATATAAATTCCACGTTTATTTTGACAAAGTTCCATTACAGCACCAACATAGTCAGATGGCACCATAATTTGAGCCTCGACAAAGGGTTCTTCAACATGATCAATCACATTTGAAATTGGCATTCTTGATGGATTGTCTAATTTTAACATTTCTCCATTTGTTAGGTAAACATGGAATTCAACTGAAGGTGCTGTCGCGATTAAATCAAATTGAAATTCGCGTTCCAAACGTTCTTGGATTACATCCATATGAAGCAGGCCTAGGAAGCCACAACGGAATCCAAACCCAAGTGCTTGTGATGTTTCTGGCTCAAAAACAAGGGAG
The DNA here is from genome assembly GCF_003931795.1 of Erysipelothrix piscisicarius. Taxonomy (NCBI): domain Bacteria; kingdom Bacillati; phylum Bacillota; class Erysipelotrichia; order Erysipelotrichales; family Erysipelotrichaceae; genus Erysipelothrix; species Erysipelothrix piscisicarius. The sequence goes on from NZ_CP034234.1 coordinate 1,482,734, forward strand.
GAATCATTCAATTGCATTTTCTCTAAAGCTTCTCTTAAATCTGTATAACGTTTACTATCAATTGGATAAAGCCCACAATATACCATTGGGTTTAATTTACGATATCCTGGTAGTGCTTCTTTGGCAGGATTATCCGCGAGGGTTATTGTATCCCCCACGCCAATTTCTTTAATGGATTTGATGCTAGCACTAATCCATCCTACTTCCCCCGTTACGAGTTTATCTTTTTTGATTTCAGTGGGTGTCCGCACACCCAATTCAGTCACCTCAAACACTGCACCAGAAGCCATAAATTTAATCTCGTCGCCAACTTTAACTTGGCCTTGTTTAATATTTACAAATGCAATAACACCACGATAGGTGTCATAAATCGAGTCAAAAACCAAGGCTTGTAAAGGTGCATCAAGATCCCCTTGAGGGGCTGGAATTTGCGAAACAATCCCTTCCAAAACTTGGTCAATATTTAAACCTGTTTTCGCACTGATTAACGGTGCATTACTTGCATCAATACCTAATACGTCCTCAATCTCACGTTTTACACGTTCTGGATCTGCAGAAGGTAAATCGACTTTATTGATAACAACCATAATTTCCAAGTCGTTTTCAATTGCAAGATATGCATTTGCGAGTGTTTGTGCTTGAATCCCTTGTGTCGCATCCACAATAAGAATTGCGCCTTCACATGCAGCAAGAGAGCGAGACACCTCATAAGTAAAGTCAACGTGACCAGGAGTATCGATTAAATGGAAGATATACTCTTGTCCATCATTTGCTTTATATGCAAGTTGAACAGCATTCAGTTTAATTGTAATCCCACGTTCGCGCTCAAGATCCAACTGATCCAATAATTGCGCTTGCATATCACGGTGTGCAACCGTATGTGTTTGTTCTAAAATACGATCCGCTAATGTTGATTTTCCGTGGTCAATATGAGCGATAATAGAAAAATTTCGAATATTTTTTTGATTCATTTAGTTACCTCTTAAATATTTCATTAGTTTTTGTAATCTTGGATAAAACAATGTCGCCAATATGACTGCGAAAATACCTTGAACCAAATCACCTTTTAAGGCCACAAAAAAGGATGGCCAGCTTTTGGTTAAGAAAACCGCAACAAACCCATACATCGTCATCATCCAAAGTGCTGCCAGTGAAAAGGGAATCCATCGTTGACGTGTATCAAGGTAGCGTTCTAAAAGCTTAATAATAATAACTTCCCCCGCTTTGATAAAGAGAGAAAAAATAGCGTAGACAGCATAACCACCTGCAATGTCGGCTAAAGCACACCCAACACCTGCCGCAAAGATCGCACCTCCAAGCGGAAGCATAATTGGGGATACCATAATAACAAAGTCACTGAGATTAAGATATCCTCCGGTTGCGGATGGTATTTTAATGATGAGTGTTACCGTCGTAATCAACGCTGTAACAATACCAATCATGACTAAAGTCTGTGTACGTTTTACTTCATAATTTTCTCTCATTCAAATCGTTTCCCCTTCCAATTTCGACCCAGTCCATTTGCGAAATCATGAGCAGACGTTATCGGTTTTCCTGCTGGCTGTATCAAAGTAATTGTAACGGATCCATTAACACAAGCAACGGTAAGCCCACTCTCATCTACTGATATGACTTCCCCAGGTGCATACGAATGACTTGCTTCGGACATTGTAACCCCATGAAACTTAACATTCATCCCTTCCACAACACCATATCCAACCGGCCATGGAATTAGACCTCGAATATGATTATAAACATCAAAACAGATCTATTAAATGAAACAAACTCATCTTCGCGTTGAATTGTGTAAGCGAGTGTGACGTGTTCTTTATTTTGTGGTACAAATGATAAATCGCCTTCAAGATAAGCTCTTAAATCCTCTTGAATTAGAATTTTGGAAGCCGCCATTAATTTTGACTCGACATCGCCCATCATGTCATGATCATCAATTGATACGCGTCGAGATGCGAGCATATCCCCACTATCCATACCGACATCCATTCGCATTAACGTAACGCCTGTTTCCTTTTCGCCACGAATGATTGACCAATGAATGGGTGCCCCTCCACGATATTTTGGGAGCAATGAAGCATGAACATTCAAACAAAGAAATTTTGGATAGTCTAAAATGGCTTTAGGGACAATCTGTCCATAGGCACATGTAACCACTAAATCGGGTTCAAATTTTAAAACATCTTCAATTGATTCTTTAATTTTGATGGGTTGAATCACCGGAATTTCGTGCTTTAAAGCTAATTCCTTAACAGGGGGTGCCTTTAAAACCTTTTTACGTCCAAAAGGACGATCTGGTTGGGTCACCACTGCAACCACATCATAACCATCATCTAATAATTGTTGTAACACAACACAAGAAAAATGTGTTGTTCCCATAAACATAACGCGCATATTATCACATCCTAGCACATATTATAACACGTGCTCGAAACAAGTGCATCGTTCATTCTTAATTTCCAAAAAACATTATTTGAACCAATGTGAAATTTATATCACTGAACTTACACATTGAGCAAACTTCAAACGTGTTACAATGTTTCTATACTGGGAGGTGGCAATTTATGGCAATTATCGCAAGTAATGCAAAACGAACAAAAACAAATCGTAAATCGGAAGCTGCAAACAAGAGCCAACGTTCAAGTTTGAAAACAGCACTTCGTAGTTTTAATTCCGCAATCGAAGCTGGTGACAAAGAAATGGCAGAACGCCTATTCAATCAAACCAATTCATTGTTGGATAAATCGATTACAAGCAACATTCATCACAAAAACTACGTAGCCCGTAAAAAATCCGATTTATCATTAAAACTTAACACATTAAAATAACATTCATACGAAGGTTATTTTTTATATTATTGCTTCAATCATAAACAATTCAAATGCTACAAATCGATCAATTTTTCCTTGTTTCACATCCTGATCGATTTGGGCAAGCTGATTTAAGAGTTCCAACAAACCAAATGACGGACGCATCTGGTTTTTCACCAGAAAATAGACTTGCTTTTCTGAGAGCGACAACCGATCAGCAATCCCCTTGTTTGAAATCCCTTGTTCGTATAAGGCGCTGATTTGATAAATCTTACGAAAACTGCTTCCTATAAGTCCTAAAAGAGCAAGAGGGTCTACTTTCTGCGCGAGTAGATTTTGATAAACAGAAAAAGCCTTCCCAATGTTTTTATCTAAGAGCGCATTTGAAATCGCAAAAATATCCTCATCGATATTTTTAGAGATTAGCTTAACAACGTGCTCTTTTTCAATATCCTGTCCGACCAAACTTAATTTGTTTAATTCTTGATAAAGACGTGTCGTATCGTCACCAACTCGCTCAAGCAATTCAACCATGGCAGCATTCGACATTTTAAATTCAAGCCGTTCAATTTCTTGTTTCATCAATATACTTAGCTGACCCACATCTGGATCCTTAATTTGATGGACACGAGCATGCTTCGCAATTGCTTTACCCATCACAGATTTTGCCAGCGGTTTCTTCTCAAAAATAACAATTAGACTTACATCAAACATTGATTGTGCCATTAATTCACTTAAGGATGTTTCCATTTCTTTTATCAAATCATCATGAGTTGATAATACAACCGCCTTTTTATCGCCAAAAAGTGAAACCGTTAAAGCACTTTCCAAAACATGATCAAATAAAAACCCCTTATCACGTGTGTCAAAATGTGACACATCGAAAACACCATACTGGTTTTCATATTCTTTTATGATACTCTCTACCTTACGTTTAATCAGCGAAGGTTCTTTTCCTACGATTACGTCTATCATCTTATCACCATCCCTATTATACCAAAGTGACCACGATTTGAAACAAAGTAATCAAAGAATGGCGTAAACACAAAGTCAATCGTGCCCATCTTCGACGTTTCTAACACTTCAACATCATTCGTTTTTAATATGTCAATGACTTCTTTGTGTGGATGTCCGTATTGAGAAGGATCAGAACTAATTAAACCAAATTGAGGTTTTAAATCCTGTATAAAGCGTGAGTCAGTTGCGGTCCTGGATCCATGATGGCCCAATTTAATTAGAAAAATTGGGTCATCAAAATGATAGAATCGGAGCAATTCGCGCTCTTGTTCTTTTGATGCATCCCCCATAAATAAAAATGCATACTGTTTTACTTTTAAACCTAAAATTAAACTGTTGTCATTTTTTGTTCGATAAACCTTATCGTACAACAATTCATGGAGCAATTTGAGTTGTGCACCTTTTTCTTCAATGATGTTCACGACTTTATAGTCTTTTATTACGCGATTTTGTGACCCATTATGGTCTTGGTCGCCGTGCGTAATAATCAATTGATCGATTGTTTGAATTCCATACGCTGAAAGAACGCGGCGAACCTCAGGATACGCTCGCGGACGACCCGTATCGATGAGTGTTGTATACAAAGAAAATGGAGTTCGGATTAAAATACAGTCCCCTTGATCGACATCAATAAAAGTAATGGTATAACATGGATTATAGAGGGTCATCAAAGCAATGCACAGAATGCGCATCAAAGCACTCGTATTCGACTTTACTTTAAAGAGGAAAAGCAAACAAATAAGTGGTGGTGCTCCGTAGACTGTAAAACGTTTCTCAATCCAAGTATTTACCGTATTCATCACCGCAAAGAACCAGTCACAATAATGCAAAGGGAGTCCAAGCAAAATGCATCCATACAGTATCAAAAAGATAAATCCCATAATGGGTTTCAAAACGCGAACCATGACAATACTCAACAAATCCAAGCGTTTGCACGAATAAAAAACTAAGACAAAACGTATAAACCATCGCGGTGCATGTTGGCATAAAGAAGTTAAGTTTGATATAAGTAGTGGACCATAAATAATAAGAAATGATGGATTTTGGAGCGGTTTTGGCAAGAGAAAAATAACAATTATTATTGTTACGTGTGGTGAAAATACTTGCCGCAACAAAAAATTTAAATTTGATGCATTCATTCCAAAAAGATACTGATACCAAAATGTCACACCTGCATTAATTACGTGAGTACTTATTGAAATTTGAAAACGTTTTTTTAAAATGATGAGCAGTTCTGAAAGGGATCGAATTTGAAATGAAATCAAAGCAAGGTAGGATTCGCGACGCTCGAAAAAGTACGATTCAAGGTAGGGATATTGATGGATTGTTTGATAAATAGAGTCAATCAAGGGTAATTTCACAACCTTAATGTAATTTCCTGAGTGCACATCATTCCCAAGAAGCCACAGTAAATCACCCACCTCGCCTGTATAGTTCATCAACAATCGCTGCTTGGTATTAAAACGGTTGAGCCATAAACCCGTATCATCCACCGCAACAACAACTCCTAGCGGAAATGAATATTGATGAATTTGCGTCATTAACAGAAAAAGCAGTGGAAAAAGAAAGCGATGTGGATGTTTGCGAAAACAGAGTAAACCAGTCCAAGCACAACCTAAACAGATTTTTAAAAGAATTCCATCAACCAAGGTCCCAAGTAACATTCCATAGATTAAATGCATACAAAATCTTTAATCCGTTCCAAGAGTTTAGGTCCAATTCCCTTGATATTGAGGAGTTCATCGATACTCATAAACTTTTGATGGTGAAGCCGATATTGAAGAATTGCTTCAGCTTTGCGAGGTCCAATTCCCTTTATTTGCACTAAATCTTGTTCACTTGACGTATTAAGTGAGACACATGTTGTTTTCTTCATTTCTAGTTTAAGGTGTTGGCCTTCATAGAAAGAAGTTATGTTGGGTAAGTTTTAATGTTTGAGGCCTGAATACCAAGCCGTTCAAGAATTTTTAGTATGGTATCATTACTTTCTAAAGCAACATCATAGGACTTATCATCGATATCAATGCGTATCGATGTCTTCTTTTGAAACGTCAATTCATTCATATTCATGATGAATTGAAACGAAGCAAGACACATGATTAACGCAATAATTACAATAAATTTCATGAACCACCCCTTAGTTAATTATGATATTTACAAAGTAATTCATAAAAAAAAAGAAGCTTACGCTTCTTAGTTAATTTTTAGAACTTTAACCTCATATGGTTCATCAACTTGAACTTCAACAACGTCGCCTTCTTTGGCTTCGTTCATTGCTTGTGCAAGTGGTGAAACGTTTGAAAGTTTACCATTTTCAGGATCTGCTTCAACAGAACCTACGATTGAAAATGTTTCTTCAATTTCCATTTCCATATCATAAATCGTAACAGTAGCACCCAGACCAACTGTCTTGTGTTTTTTTGCTTTGTCACCATCAATAATTTCAACTTTTGTTAAAGTTGCTTCAATTTCACGGATTCGAGCTTCAACACGTGCTTGACGATCACGAGCTGCATCGTAATCAGCATTTTCAGACAAGTCACCTTGTGCGCGTGCTGCTTTTAAATCTTCAATAACTTCTGGACGTTCAACTTCGATTAATTGGCGAAGCTCACGATTTAATTCATCTAAACCAGCCTGTGTTACAGGAATTCTTTCTGTCATGTTCATCACTCCTTGAATAAAAATTGTAACACACTCGTACCAATGATACTACTTATTTTAGTTGTAAGTAAATCAATCGCAACGGTGTTATGAGCCCCTTCGGGAATAATAATATCAGCATAGCGTTTTGAGGGTTCAACGAACTGTTCGTGCATAATACGAACCGTTGACATATATTGCTCAATAACGTGTTCCAGCGTACGTCCACGCTTATTTACATCACGTACAAGACGACGTATAAAACGAATATCTGCAGGTGCATCCACAAAAACTTTGATGTCGAGTAAATTACGTAAACGAGAATCATCTAACGTCATGAGACCTTCTAATACAATAACATCATTACATTGAATTTCTTCTGAATACTGGCTGCGTGTATGATTCATAAAATCATACACAGGTTTTTGAATTGATTCCCCTGACTTTAAAGACTCCATATCGGAAACTAATAAATCCATATCAAATGCAAATGGATGATCATAATTGGTAGCCAAACGTTCTTCCATAGGTAAGTGACTTTGGTCCTTGTAATAGTCATCCATTTTAATGATGACTACTTTTTGTGTCTCATCGAAGTGTTTTTTTAATTTCTTTGCAATACTAGATTTACCGGATGCACTTCCACCAGCAATCCCAATAACAATTGGACTCATTATAGCCTCCTAATACTTAATTGAGTATCTCTTTGACACGTTGGTCATGTTCTTCAAATGTTTTTGAATAATATATTTTTCCATAATCTGGATCGTTTTTGTCTGCTTTCACGTTTGCGACAAAGAATAAATAATCATGATGGGAATAATTAAGTACCGCTTCAATGGCAGACTCCGAAGGATTCAAAATAGGTCCCGGAGTAATCCCTTCATAACGGTATGTGTTATAAGGCGAATCAATTTGATTGTTCGTCATCGATTCACAATCATCCCAATCTTCAAACTCATAAAGTGCATAACAAATGGTCACACTTGATTCAAGCTTCATTCCTTGTTTTAAACGATTGATAAACACACCCGCAACATCCTGCATATTTTCATAACCTGGTGCTTCATACTCTACAATCGAGGCAAGACTCAAGAGTTGATAAGGTGTCATACCTGAAGCATCAATACGATTTTTATAGTTTTGATACTTATCATTACCATTTGAAATAAGACGTTCCGTAATTTCTTCTTCGGTATTGTTTACATTAAATTCATAGGTATCAGGATAAAGATACCCTTCTAACAACACCTTCGCGTCTTTATTTTTGAGTAAGTCTTGTGACAATACTTCATATTGAGACATTAATGATTCAATGTATTTTGGATCATTCCAAAGTTCTAAAAACCGTTCCGCTTTGGTATTAGTCTTCAGTGAAATTTTCTTTGCGATATCTTTTGCCCAGCTTCCTTCAATCAATGTGATGGTTACTGAACCTGTCTTATCATGCTCATAAGAAGGTTGCTCAAGATACTCAAGAATGCGTTCCACATCCCAACTTTTATCGAGGTTAAACTGCCCTTCATAAAGTTGATCATGATTTCTAATTTCGCTTTAATTTTGGTGAAAAAAGAGGATCGAACAATGCCTTCATCGGCTAATCGATCAATCACAGCAGACATTGTGTCACCTTCGTTCACATTAAAAAGAACAGTTTGACTGTCCTTTGAAATGCTTTGTGTGTTGATATTGAAAAGAAGCATAAATCCTATAACCGCCATCACACACACAAGCAAAAGGCCACCAAGAATTTTCTTAGTGTGAGTGGTCATGGCCACATCCACAACTGCACTCATGATCTTCAGACGCTTCGTGATCTTGACCGCAAGCACATCCGCCTTCTTCACTTGATTCATCGTGTTGGATAATAAATGCATTAAATACTTCTTCAATCATAGCCCATTCTTTTGGATCTGTAACAGCATTTAATGTTCCATCTTCAACATAACTTGAAACGAAAACTTCGCCTGTTGTATCTTCTGGACTTACATATAAAACATATTTTTTGTTGAATGTATCATCATCAAACGTAAATAAAATATCCATTTCTTGTTCAGTTCCGTCATCATTGATGACAATAAGTGTTTTTTCTTCCATTTTAATTTCCCTCCATAAAACGGCGTTTATCCAAATACGTTTGAAGTATATGAACGGCCGCAAGTTGATCGACAACTTTCTTTCTTTTTTTTCGTGATACATCTTGATCAATGAGTTGACGATTTGCCACCACACTTGTAAGTCGTTCATCGATGAGTACAACTTCACAATTAAACCAAGACTCCAATGTCATTTTAAAATCTTCAGAAATTTGGGCACGCTCCCCAACATCATTATTCATCATCTTAGGAAAACCCAATGCAATTACTTTAACGCGCTCTTTTTTGATTAAAGCTTCCAATGGTTCCTTTAACTCATCTACTGAGACTTTGTAATACAATGTCTCAACTGGATGAGCATACATTCCAAGCCCATCAGACAGCGCGACACCGCACGTTTTCGATCCAAGATCGAGACCAATTATTTTACCTATCATTTATTTTTCACTAAGATAAAAACGTACTAACTCTTCAATAATTTCGTAACGTTCAACTTCCTGAATCTTCACACGCGCGTTATTGTGCGAAGAGATATAAGCTGGATCATTTGAAATCAAATACCCAGAAATCTGACTCACGGATTGATAGCCGCGTTCCTCGAGTGCTGATTCTACTTCAGCAAGGATTTCTTTAATTCGATCACGACGAACTTCATCTGAATTAAAAGCCATTGTTTCTGTCACATTGTGTTTCGACATTTATATCACATCCTTTATTTCTATTTTATCGTATAAACCTTAAAAGATAAAGTTATTAAGCAATTTTGTTAGAAATCACTAATTTGGCATCATTTATTTTAGTGATATCTTTACCACCGGCTTGTGCAAAATTAGGTTTACCACCACCATTACCACCAGTTGTTACTGCTGCTTCTTTCGCTAAATCTCCCGCTTTAATACCAGCTTGAATTGCTTTTTCACTGCATCCCACAACAAAGTTTACTGAGGATGCTTTATGATTTGCAACAAAAACAATATCGACATGATCACGAATGCGTTGAACAAGTTCTTTGACAACATTCATCTCTTGATCTTCCATATCAATCCAAACAAAACTCAAGTCATTTCCTACCTGTTCAGCCATTTGAATATACTCTTGCGTTTTAGCCTTGAGAACATCCGCCATCATGAGTTTGTATTTGCCTTCTAACTGCTTGATTTCTGCTTCCATCTCTTCAATCTTAGTTTGAATTGATTTTTGTGGTGACAATTTAAGTCGTGTGCGAATTTGATCGACTTCCAATTCTGTTTCTTTATATGATTCATAAGCACCGAAACTTGTTTTTCCTAGAATACGGCGAACACCTGAACCAACACTTTCTTCTGATACTAGTTTAAAGACACCGATTTCACCTGTTCCAAGCGCATGGGTTCCACCACATAATTCCATAGAAGCATCTCCCATTGTCACGACGCGAACAACCGATCCATAATTTTCTGAAAATAATGCCATCGCCCCCATTGCTTTTGCTTCTTCAAGTGGTTTCTCAACAACCGTAATTGGTAACGACTCCGCAATCCATTGATTAATCATCAGTTCAACTTTTTCAAGTTGCTCATCCGTTAGCTTTTCAAAGTGTGAGAAATCGAAACGGAAATAGTTTTCATCAACATAAGAGCCTGCTTGCGACACATGATCGCCAACGACAGTCTTTAATGCAGAATGCAATAAGTGAACACATGAGTGATTTTTTCGAATTAAAATTCGACGTTTTGCGTCAATTTTCAAATCAAACACTTGACCCATTGTAATGGTTCCATATACTTCGACAAAATGAAGTGGCTGTCCACCATTCGCTTTCTTAACATCAAGAACATTTCCTTTAGCACTATCGGATTCAATGGTCCCTGTATCCGCAACTTGTCCACCACTTTCAGCATAGAAACATGTTTTATCAAAAACAACATGCCCCTTACCTGTAAAGGCGTCAACTTGCTTGCCATCCACAAATAAACCCACAACGCGACCCTGTGTTTCAAACGAATCATAAATAAACTCACTGTTTTCTTTGAAATTTAGAAGATCTTCTTGTTGCGAACCCATAGATTCAACTTTTTGACGACTGCTGCGTGCGCGTTCTTTTTGTTCTTCTAACGACGCTTTAAAACCTTCCAAATCAACAGAAACGTGATGTTCTTCTGCAATTTCTTGTGTTAATTCAATTGGGAAACCGTAGGTATCATAGAGTTTAAACGCAACTTCCCCTGTGATGATTGCCTCTTTGTTTGCTTCAATTGTATCAAGTAAGAGTTTCTCTCCGCCTGCCAATGTCTTCGCAAAACGCTCTTCCTCACTCAAAATCAATTTCACAATCATATCGCGATGTTCTGCTAGGTTTGGATATGCATCTCCCATAACTGCAATAACATCATCTACTAATGTATGAAGGAAGGTTCCTTCAATTTCTAACACTTTACCAAAACGTACAGCACGACGTAAAATGCGACGTAAAACATAACCACGTCCTTCATTAGAGAACACGGCACCATCTGCTAGTGTAAAGACTAATGAACGAATATGATCAGAAATAACACGGTATGCCATCACATTGTCGTGATATTTAAGCGGTGTCAACGCTTCAATTGCTTGGATGATTGGAATAAATAAATCTGTATCAAAGTTTGTATCACCATCTTGAACAATACTTACAAGACGTTCAAAACCCATTCCTGTATCAATGTTTTTCTGTGGAAGTTCTTTAAAGGTATGGATATCCCCACCTTCAACACCATCAAATTGTGAAAATACAATGTTCCAAACTTCAACATAACGGTCATTTTCAAGATCTTCAAAGAAAAGACGCTCTCCGATATGTTCGGGATCATATTTTTCACCGCGATCATAAAAAATTTCTGAGTTCGGACCACAAGGACCGTCACCAATTTGCCAGAAGTTATCATCCGTGCGTAAAATACGTGATGGATTCACGTTATATTTATTAACCCAAATATCAAAAGCTTCTTGGTCATCTGTATGCACACTAAAATACGCTTTACTTACATCCAAATCAAGCCATTCTGGAGAAAATAAAAACTCATATGCAAACCCAATGGCTTCTTCTTTAAAATAATCTCCGATTGAAAAATTTCCGAGCATTTCGAAAAATGTATGGTGACGCGCTGTCTTTCCTACATTATCGATATCATTGGTGCGCAATGACTTTTGAACGTTTGCGATACGTGGTTTCTTAGGTTTAACACGACCATCAAAATATTTTTTAAGTGCAGCAACCCCAGAATTAATCCATAAAAGGGTATCATCATCATCGATTGGAACAAGGGGTGCACCCGGTTCAATCATATGATCTTGTGCTTTAAAATAATCCAAAAACATAGTTCTTATTTCACTACTTGTAAGTTGCTTCATAACTTCCTCCTAAACATAAAAAAAACATTCCATCCAGGAACGTTTTCACGCGGTACCATCCTGATTTATACAAGTGTATACATCTCTCCTGTTTTTAACGCAAACAATACGGAGTTTCCTCATCTTCTAAAGGAGCATTGATTTCGTGTTCCTCAAGTTTTTCACCAACCAACTTGTCTCTAAAAGTTCCAACAAAACCAATATATCTTTAGTACGATTTTTCAAGATTATCTTATCACATCACACTTTATTTGACTAGTCTTGAACCAACATTTCTACCTTAACAACATCCGCCACATGTCCCACTACCACCAAAACATCGTTTTCTTCAAAAACAGCATCCGGTCCAGGGGATAATATCATCGTACCTTGGCGATTTAAAGCAATGATCGTCATTTTTGTAGTCTGATAAAATGCGGAACTCCCAATCGTTTGACCAATTAGTTTTGAACCCGCGTGTAAGGTAAATTCAAAACGTTTTAAGGGATCTGAGAATGAAAATCGACCAGACAAATCCACAATTTGACTGATTATCGTTCGAATTTCCTCATCAATCTCATGACGCTTATCCATCAATGCATTCAGACGATGCTTGAGTTGAGTGACATCAGAAACCGAAGAAAAAGAATCTAAATAAGCAATCGCAGCTTCTTTCGCACCGATAATCACACCATAATTATTGGCCACATGAACCACCTCAACCTCTTCAAGAAGACTCATCGCTCTTCGAATCGTTTCAGGTGATACACCGTATTCACTTGATAAAATAGATCGCCCCGAGATCCGTTCACCTTCAAGCAGATCATTGCGTGCAATTCGAGCTGCAATATCCAGGGCAATTTGTTGATATCGTGCTTGTTTTTTCTTCGTCATCATCTCTATCCTCGCATTCACTCTATATTCTAAATATTACCATAAATTATCGATGTTACGAAAGAAAACAATATTTCGCATACGATGACCCACAAAAAAGGCATCCCTGTATTCTTTAGGGATACCTGATAGAACTTCAAACAATCTAATCGTGTGGTATATGCACACGATTGTTTTGATTCAATTACCGTGTTCTTTTATACTTATTCGTTAAACATGGGTGTTGATAGATAACGTTCCCCGGGATCTGGAAGGACGACAACAATCGTTTTGCCTTCATTTTCAGGTCGTTGTGCTACTTTAAGTGCAGCAGCAACCGCAGCACCGGAAGAGACACCTACAAGTAAACCTTCTTTTTGGGCCAATTGACGACCCATAACAAATGCCTCTGAATCCGTAATTCGCAAAATCTCTTCATAGATATCTGTTTGAAGAATCGATGGTACAAACCCTGCACCCAAACCTTGAAGTTTATGTGGGCCGGGTTTCTCACCCGAGAGCACTGCTGAATTTTCGGGTTCAACCGTAATCACTTGAATATTTGGATTTTGTTCTTTTAGATACATACCCGTACCCGTAATGGTTCCGCCGGTACCAATACCTGCAATAAAGATATCTACTTTACCATCAGTATCCGCATAAATTTCAGGACCTGTAGTTGTGTAGTGAGCTTGTACGTTAGCTTGATTATCAAATTGTGATGGAATAAATGAATTTTCGTATTCCTTTGCAAGTTCCTCAGCCTTAGCAATAGCCCCTTTCATTCCAGCAGCACCATCCGTAAGAACAAGTTCTGCGCCATAAGCTTTTAATAAATTACGACGTTCGACACTCATCGTTTCAGGCATCGTTAATATCACCTTAAGACCCATGGATGCACCAATTGAAGCAAGTCCAATACCAGTATTCCCACTGGTTGGCTCAATAATAACGGTTTCATCATTAACGAAACCTTGTTTACGTGCCTCAGTTAACATTGCGAATGCAATACGATCTTTAACACTACCACCTGGATTAAAAAATTCTACCTTAGCAAGAATTGGGTTTTTAAGTCCAGCTTCTTTTGAAATGTTCGTCAACTCAACAAGAGGCGTGCGTCCAATTAATTCTGTTATATTTTTATATGTTTTCATATTATCACCTTTACCTATATGTTATATATGTATTATACAACTATTTGTATTCATGTCAATTCTAACACTCTTTCAGTTTCATTGACATTACCTAGTAAAAGACATAACATTATAGGTAATAAGGAGTGATGACATGAAATTATCTGCACGAACACGTTACGGTATTGCCGCGATGACATATATGCACATCAACGATCAAGAACTTACCACCCTGGTTAATATCGCTGAGCATTTAAATATTTCCAAAATTTATCTTGAACAAGTTTTTTCCAGTTTAAAGCAAGCGAATCTCGTTGACGCTGTAAAGGGTCCTGCGGGCGGTTATTATCTAAAGTCCAAGGAATGTAATATGTTTAACATTCTCAACGCCTTAGAACCATCGCTTTTTGAGAAAACCCCTGCTTCAACAGATGATAATATTATTAATGCTGCACTGTGTACGCATTTATATACCCCTATTGATGCAGCATTACGCGAAACATTAAAAGGTATTAAACTAAAAGAAATCGCCGAACTCATAAAAAATGAATCCGGCGACGGTAATATGTATTATATCTAATCTTCTAGGGAGTCGAGATCGACTTCCTTTTCTTTTGTAACACGAACCCGTGCAATGACCTTTTCATCAAGCTCCATGATTGAAAAGCGGTATCCATGATAAATTACATCTGATAAATCTTCACGCACATCTTCTTCTGTTGGAAGACGCCCGATTTGCCCCACTACAAAACCACTTACAGTATCATAATCTTCAACTGGAAGATTAATTTCTAAAACATCTTCCAAATCCTCAATATCACAGGCACCATCTACTAAATACTCATCAACATTAACGGGAACAATTTCTTGTTCTTCTTCCTCATCATATTCATCCATGATGTTACCCATAATTTCTTCAATGAGATCTTCCATCGTAACAATCCCAGCCGTACCACCATACTCATCGATAACGACCGCAAAGTGCATCTTACTGTTTTGTAATTCTCTGAAAAGCTCATCGGTACGTTTAGAATCGGGTACGTAATAAGGTTCACGAATAATTTTCTTAATTTCAAATACTTCATCCTCGCGATGATCTTTAACATAACGTAATAAGTCACGCAAATGAATTAAACCAATAATATTATCGATACTATCCTCATAAACTGGATAACGTGTATAGCGTTCTTCGTCCACAAGTTCCATAATCTCCGCAAAAGAGCTGGATACATCAATACCCACAACTTCTGTACGGTGCGTCATAATATCAGCAACATCCAGATTATCAAACTCAAAGATATTATTAATCATTTCTTTTTCTGTGACATCAATTTCACCCGCATCAACCATGATTCGAATTTCTTCCTCTGTCACTTCATCTTCAACTTTGTTTGGATCAATTCCAATAATTCTTAATACAAGATTGGTGGATACTGACAAAAATTTCACCAAGGGCTTCGTGAACACAGCCAGCCACGAAATAGGATAAACAACAAAAAAAGCAAATTTTTCTGGACTGGTCATCGCAATGCGCTTTGGCACAAGTTCTCCAAAAACAAGCATTAAATATGATGTCAACAGTGTAATCAAAATCATAGAAATTGGCTTCATAACCGAAGCAGCAATCCAACCATTTTGTACAACCCAATCAGTGAGTACTTGTGCAAATGCTTCTGAAGCAAAAGCCCCTGACAAAATACTTGCTAATGAAACACCAATTTGAATGGTTGATAAAAAACGGTTTGGAATTTCTTTAAGATCCAATACACGTCGTGCCTTTTTATTTCCTTCCTCAGCCATACTTTTTAGTTTGTTATTATTAATTGAAACAAACGCTAACTCACTTCCGGCAAAAAAAGCATTTAAAAGCACTAAAAATAATAGGGTTATAACTTGAACAAGCATTATTGAACTCCCCCTATAACTACACTGTAATTTTGATCCCTTTTAGGATAACTATCCTGGTCACTGTTTTCCACAAACAATCCTCCAAATTTTCTATAACAGTTATTCTACAAATTACAGCCTCAATTGTCAATACTAAGGCATTTTCACTTAAACGATATACTTTATTATATCATAATTTCAAAATGATACTACAAACGAAGGCAAAGAGGCAAGCGCCTCTTTGTCATCATTTAATCATCAAAAGTCTTTAAAGCTTCACTCATATTAACATTATTTGCGCGTCGTGCCATTAAGATGTTAATGACGATTGAGAGGGCAAAGGTCAGCACGATGGCCAACACAATACTCATTGGTAACAGCTCACGATTAAACATGATTGCATCCAATTCTGCTTGAACAACTACAAATTGATGGAGGAAATATCCGAAACCAACACCAAATATCAAACTCATTAATGTAAGAATAATGTTCTCGCGCAAGATATATGTCGCCAATTCTTTTGGATAAAAACCAAGCACCTTGAGTGTCGCCAGTTCTTTATATCGCTCACTAATATTCATGGTAATGAGGTTTAAAAGCACAATCACTTCTAAAGCAAATGCGGCACCCACAATTACATAGATGACAATATCAAAATTACCCATCATATCCTGATAGGATTCACGCATATCACCCAAGAAACTAACATTAAACACAGAATCTTGGCTCAGTAGTTTTTCCGCAACCTGATCGTGATCATCCGATGTATTAAAGAGATACATATTCTCAGGAAGTTTCTTTCCTGTCAAGACTTGATGCTGTGCCTCACTCATAAAGATGTAATGCGCAACATAGTTTTCAGAAATTCCACCGATTTCAAATTCATATTCTTGTTCGTTTACCCTGAACGTCATCACATCGCCAACATCCACATTTTTTAAGATGGCAAGTTTTTCGGTAATGACAATCGGGTCCTTTTCGACCGAAATCGGTGCTTTTGTATGACGATCTTTTAATTGAATAAAGTTCGGTAAGGCTTTAAAATCTTCCGCAACATAAAGCGTTACATCTAAATCATCTACTTTTGCTGCTTCGGTTGCAAGATGAATGGAATCGGTCACCGTAATATTTTCAGTTGAGATGTCACGATCATAGAGAACCATACCGTCGTATTGGATCACTTCATCAAATTGTTTATCTACAATCGAATAGATTGAATGTTTAATACCAAATCCCGTAATTAGGAGCCCACAACAACCGCCAATTCCGACAACGGTCATCGCAAAGCGCGTTTTATTTCTAAATAAATTACGCAGGCTCACTTTATAAAGAAAGCTAAGACGATCCCAAATCATCGGAATCCGTTCGAGAAGAATTCGTTGACCACTTTTGGGAAGGGGTGGACGTAATAGGTTTGCTGCTTTCTCACGGCTGACTGACATGGATTTAAT